>NZ_JBSWWT010000003.1:0-234881 GCF_056160225.1 Microbulbifer sp. ABF4_143 | reverse complement strand
CTCTGCGTTGCGGCTTCTTGAAAGGTCTAGACATTCCTGCGAAGCCGCGCCTTGATTGTGAACCGCTCTGCAAGCCAGAGGTATCGCGGAATTATTCAGAGGTTCCCTAGGGCCTTGACCATGGTTTCCGGCGGCAGGTAGCCGGGCACGACGCTGCCGTCCTGCATCACGATGGTGGGCGTGCCGCGCACATCGATCACATCGTTGCCCAGCTTGTACTGCTCCGCCACCGGGTTGTTCTTGCACACGTTGAGCGGCACATTCTCGCGGTTTTTCAGTGCGGTCAGGGTCTTGTTGCGGTCCTCCGCGCACCAGGCGGTGGCGATCTTGCGATAGCCCAGGGAGTTCAGGCCGGTGCGGGGGAAGGCCAGGTAGCGCACCTCGATACCGCGCTTGTTCAATTCCGGCACATCGTTGTGCAGCTTGCGGCAGTAGCCGCAGTCCACATCGGTGAAGACGTAGATATGGGCTTTCTTCTCGCCCTTGGGGGAGAAGACGATCATGTCGTCGATATCCACCCCGGCCATGACCCTGGCCCGCTGAGTCGCGCGGCGCTGCTCGGAGAGGTTCGCCAGGCCGCCGCCGGCCTTGACCTGATACAGGTCGCCGAAAATAAAGTGGCTTCCGTCCTCGGAGACGAACAGCGTATTGGCACCGCCATCCACTTCCACTTCGTACAGACCTCTGATCGGGCTCTCGCGCACTTCGCCGTAGGAGGCTTTGGGGTTACCGGCCTCGAGGCGCGCCTTGATGGCCTTGGCGACTTCCGCATCGACTTCCGCCTGGGCGGCGGCCCCGAGCAGGGTGAGCAGTGCGCCGACCAACATCAGCGACTTGTTGAATAGCGTCATTCCCGAGAGCTCCTTAAATTCTTCACTGGTTTCGACTGGTATACCGTATCCGGGTTCCAGCCATTATGGCACCTGGTGGCGACAAATGGTTCTTGTGGCGCGTTTTACCATATCCTGCCCGCCGGGACCATGCACCGTCTCCCGCCCCATGGAAGCAGCGCCGTGCAGGCCTGCATATCGCCCCGGTGCCCGGAAAGCCGGACACAAAAAAAGCCGGAGCATTTCTGCTCCGGCTTTTCCAACGCGATCAAAGAAAAACTTAGTTGAGCTTCTCTTTAATACGCGCCGCCTTACCAGTCAGGCTGCGCAGGTAGTACAGCTTGGCCTGGCGCACGTCACCGCGGCGCTTGACCTTGATGCTGTCAACCAGCGGGCTGTGAGTCTGGAAGGTGCGCTCAACGCCGACACCGTGGGAAATCTTGCGCACGGTGAACGAGGAGTTCAGACCGCGGTTGCGCTTGCCGATCACCACGCCTTCAAACGCCTGCAGACGCTCGCGGTTACCTTCCTTTACCTTTACCTGAACGACGACGGTGTCGCCCGGAGCAAAGGCCGGAACTTCGCTTTTCAGCTGTTCCTGTTCCAGCTGCTGAATGATTTTGTTGGTCATTTGGAATACTCCCAAATAAATTGTGTAGCTTCTCAGCTAGTTCACCGAATTACTCACGCCTCCCGGCGAATTCGATATCAAGTTTCTTCGGACGTCCGCTCCCGCTCGATTTCCTCCAGCAGCAGCTTCTGTTCTTTATCCAGCGCCAGCTTTTCCAGCAGGTCGGGCCGGCGCTGCTGCGTCCGCGCCAGCGCCTGCTTCAGGCGCCAACGGCGAATTCTCTCGTGGTTGCCGGACAGCAGCACTTCCGGCACCACCCTGCCCCGAAATTCTTCCGGGCGGGTGTAGTGGGGGCAGTCCAGCAGCCCCTGGGCGAAGGAGTCCTCCACCGCCGACTGATCGTGCCCCAGGGCACCGGGGATCAGCCGCGTGACCGCGTCCACCAGCACCATGGCGGCCAACTCGCCGCCACTTAACACATAGTCGCCGATGGACCACTCTTCGTCGATCAGCATCTCGACGATACGCTCGTCGATACCTTCGTAACGGCCCGCCAGCAACACCAGGTTGCCCGCCTCGGCCAGCTCCTCGACACCACCCTGATCCAGCTGCCGCCCCTGGGGCGAGAGGTAGATACTGCGTGCCGTTGCGCCGCCCTCTTGCGCCCAGGCGCGGGCCTCAGTCAGCGCCTGGTACAGCGGTTCCGCCAGCATCACCATGCCCGGACCACCGCCGTAGGGGCGATCGTCCACAGTGCGGTGGCGGTCGCTGGTGAAATCCCGGGGATTCCAGCAGCGCACTTCCAGCAAGCCATCCTTGACGGCCCGCCCGCTGATACCGTAGTCGGTCAGCGCGGCGAACATCTCCGGAAAGATGCTGACCAGCGCAATACGCTTGGCGGCCACCACTAAAATTCCGGATCCCAGTCGACGGTGATGACACCGGCGTCCAGGTCGATATCGGTAATAAAGTCGCCGGGCAGATACGGGATCAGACGCTCGCGCCTGTCCGCGCCGCCGCGCACCACCAGCACATCGTTGGCACCGGTCTCCATCAGGCGGACCACGGTGCCGAAATCGTGCTCGCCACCGCCGAAACGGCTGATCACGCGCAGCCCTTCGAGCTGGTGCCAGTAATACTCGCCCGCCTCCAGCGCCGGCATCAGATCCCGGCTGACGGCGATATCCCGCTGACAGAAGCGCGCCGCGGCGTCCCGGTCATCCACGCCCTTGATGTGGACGATCAGGCCCTTGCCGTGGCGCCTGCCGCCGTCAACCTGCAGGGGCTCCCAGCCACCCGGCTTGCGCAGCCACCAGTCGCTGAACTGGAGGATATTGTCCATCGGCTCGGTATAGGAGTGCACCTTGACCCAGCCGCGGACACCGTAGACCGCGGTTATGCGCCCGACAGTGACCAGCTCACCGGACTTGGATCCGCCGCTGTCAAGGTCTAGTGCCACGGGCGCAGCCACCTCTCGGTTTGACTTAAGCGGATTCTTTCAGCAGCTTGCTGACGCGGTCGGAAACCTGCGCGCCCTGGCCTACCCAGTACTCGACGCGCTCACGGTCGATACGCAGGCGCTCTTCCTGGCCGCGCGCAACCGGGTTGAAGAAGCCAACGCGCTCAATGAAACGACCGTCGCGGGATTTGCGGCTGTCGGTCACAGTCAGGTGATAAAACGGGCGCTTCTTAGCACCGCCACGAGCCAAACGAATGGTTACCATGTAGCTTTCCTGTAGTTTCAACACATTTCGACCGCCCCGGGCGGCCGAACAAAAAACCGGGAGCCGGCGAGCTGGCCGGCTGAAAGGCGGCGTATTCTAATGGACGCGCCGGGGTTTGTATAGCGTCTGTGGCGGGACCCGGGACCGGGTTAAAAATAACCGCAGCGGGGTCGCCACAGAGCCAAGGCGGGCCTGCGGCCCGCCGCGGAACCCCGGCTACTTCTTGCGGAAGCCGGGGGGCAGGCCTCCGGGCATACCACCCATGCCGCCCATGCCGCCCATACCGCCGCCGAGACCCGGCATACCGCCCATACCGCGCATCAGCTTGCTCATGCCGTTGCCCTTGAGCTTCTTCATCATCTTGCCCATCTGCTTGTGCTGCTTGAGCAGGCGGTTCAGGTCCTGGATCTGAGTGCCGGAACCGGCGGTAATGCGGCGCTTGCGGGAGCCGTTGAGGATATCGGGGTTCCGGCGCTCGGCCGGGGTCATGGAGCCGATGATCGCGTCCATACGCTTGAACTCCTTACCCATATCCACCTGCTGCGCCGCCTGGGCCAGCCCGCCCATACCCGGCATCTTCTCCAGCAGGGAACCGAAGCCGCCCATATTCTGCATCTGCTGCAGCTGGTCGCGCAGGTCCTCGAGATCGAAGCCCTTGCCCTTCTGCACCTTCTTGACCAGCTTCTCGGCCTTGGCCTTGTCGATCTTCTGTTCCGCCTCCTCGATCAGCGACAGGATGTCGCCCATACCGAGAATGCGCGAAGCGATACGGTCCGGATGGAAGGTCTCCAGCGCGTCTGTCTTCTCACCGACGCCGATAAACTTGATCGGCTTGCCGGTCACATGGCGCACAGACAGGGCCGCACCGCCGCGGGCGTCGCCGTCCGCCTTGGTCAGTATCACACCGGTCAGCGGCAGCGCATCATTGAAGGCGCTGGCGGTGTTGACCGCATCCTGACCGATCATGGCGTCGATCACGAACAGGGTTTCCGCCGGGTTCAGCGCGCCGTGCAGCTCGCGAATCTCGTCCATCAGCTGCTCGTCGATATGCAGGCGGCCGGCGGTGTCCACGATCAGCACGTCGGCAAACTGCTTGCGCGCCGCGTCCACCGCGCCCCGGGCGATATCCAGCGGCTTCTGCTCCGCAGTGGAGGGGTAGAAGAGCGCACCCACCTCGCCGGCGAGGGTCTCCAGCTGTTTGATGGCCGCGGGGCGGTAGACGTCCGCACTGACCACCATGACCTTTTTCTTTTCGCGGGTCTGCAGATACTTGGCCAGCTTGGCCACGCTGGTGGTCTTACCGGCGCCCTGCAGGCCCGCCATCAGGATGACCGCCGGCGGCTGCACTGCCAGGTTCAGCGGCTGCGCCGCCTCGCCCATGACCTTGACCAGCTCGTCCTGCACTATCTTGACGAACTGCTGGCCCGGGTTCAGCGCCTTGCTGACCTTCTGCCCAACCGCCGCCGTGCGAACCTGCTGTACAAATGCCTTCACCACCGGCAGCGCGACGTCCGCCTCCAGCAGCGCCTTGCGCACCTCGCGCAGCGTGTCGCGGATATTGTCATCCGTCAGGCGCGCTTTACCGGTGACCTTCTTCAACGCCGCCGATAAGCGGTCGCTCAGGTTGTCGAACATAGATACGTCTCGATCTCTCTGCTTGCGGACACCCGGACCGGGTAAGCGCCGCGCGAAAAGGCGCGGGCCGGCCCCGGGCCCCTACCATCTATAAGGCGCCGGAGTATAGCGCAGGCGGCCTTTCCAGCACAGGCGCCCTTTCCCGCCCCGGGCGCACTTTCCTGCAAAGACGCTCTATGACACACTGCCGCCCTATCGCAACGCTTACCCAACAGAGACACGGAACTATCGATGGCGGTATTCGCCCACTGGACGGCAATCGCGCTCTATCTGGCCACAACGGCGGTGGCCGCCCTGGCCCTCGCCCGCGGGCGCCAGCCCGACAACAGGCTGCTGCTCGGCCTGTTGGCGATCGCCCTGCTGGCCCACGGCATCTCCCTGGCCAACACCCTGTTTTCACCGGCGGGCTACCGTTTCGACCTGCTGGCGATGCTGTCTTTGATCGCCTGGACGGTGAACCTACTATTGCTGATTCTGGCCGCCGGGCGCCCACTGACGCTGCTGATCCTGATACTGGCGCCGGTGGGCGCGCTGGCCGAACTGGCCGCCGTACACTCCTGGGGCGGTGTGGCGCCGCGCCAGCAGCTGTCCACCGGCATCGCCGTTCACGCGCTGCTGTCTATCACCGCCTACTCGCTGCTGACCCTGGCCACACTGCAGGCCATCTACCTCTACTATCTGAACCAGCAGCTACACAACCACAGACCCGGGGGTATCAGCCGTCTCCTGCCCCCGCTGCAGAGTATGGAATCCCTGCTGTTCGGCCTGATCACCTTTGGCCAGCTGATGCTCACCGCGTCACTGCTGACCGGGTTCCTGTTTCTGGACAACCTGTTCGCCCAGCACCTGGTACACAAGACCTCGCTGTCGATACTCGCGTGGCTGCTGTACAGCATCCTGCTGTGGGGGCACTGGAAACTGGGCTGGCGCGGCAATACCGCGGTGCGCTGGACACTGACGGCCTTCGCCGCGCTGATGCTGGCCTACTTCGGCAGCAAGCTGGCGCTGGAAGTGATTCTGAACCGATAAGCGCCGATCAGCGCCGAAAACTTGCGGGGACTGAAATTCTGTTTCAATATCCCCGCTTCGCAATAAAAAGAGTTCTCCCTTGAACGAGATACCCCTCGGTCTGCTGTTTGGCATCCTGGCTCTGCTGATTGTCATATCCGCCTTCTTCTCCAGCTCCGAAACCAGCATGATGGCGCTCAATCGCTATCGCCTGCGCCACCAGGCCAAGAGCGGTCATCGCGGGGCCAAGCGGGCTGTGGAGCTGCTGTCGCGCCCCGACAAGCTGATCGGCGTTATCCTGATCGGCAACAATCTGGTCAATATTCTCGCCTCGGTGATCGCCGGCGTGGTGTTCACAAAACTGTACGGCGACGCCGGCGTCTTCTACGCCACCGCGGTGCTGACCATCGTGATCCTGATCTTCGCCGAGGTCACGCCCAAGACCATCGCCGCACTGCACCCGGAAAAGATCGCCTTCCCCGCCTCTTTGATACTGCGACCGCTGCAGTGGCTGCTGGCGCCGGTTGTGTGGCTGGTGAGCAGCATCTCCAACGGCCTGGCGCGCCTGGTGGGCGTGGAGGCCACCGCCGGCGCGCAAACCGAGCATCTGGCGCCGGAGGAACTGCGCACCGTGGTGTTCGAATCCGGGGCCCTGCTGCCGAGCAAGCACAAGGGCATGCTGCTGAACGTGCTGGATTTGGACCAGGCCACGGTGGAGGACATTATGATCCCGCGCAACGAGGTGGTGGGCGTGGACCTGGAAAACAGCGGCGACCAGATACTGCAACAACTGGCGGAGAGCAGCTACACCCGCCTGCCGGTCTACGAGGGCGATATCAACCGCGTGGTGGGCATACTGCACCTGCGCCGCGCCGCGCAGATACTGCGCGACGGCCCGGAGGAATTCAGCGCGGAGCGCCTCAAGTCCTACACCGACGAGCCCTACTTCGTCCCCGAGGCGACCCCGCTGCCGACCCTGCTGATGAATTTCCAGAAGAAAAAGCGCCGCATGGGCCTGGTGGTGGACGAGTACGGCGAGGTGATGGGCATCGTGACCCTGGAGGACCTGCTGGAGGAGATCGTCGGCGATTTCACCGCCAGCCCGGTGCCCAGTGAGGAGGAGGAGATTGTCGCCCTGGAAGACGGCTGGTACAGGATCGAGGGCGGCACCTCGATTCGCGATATCAACCGCACCCTGCACTGGGAGCTGCCCACCGACGGCCCCAAGACCTTCAACGGCCTGGCGATGGAGCACCTGGAGAGCATTCCGGACGGCAATATCAGTTTCTATATCCTGAACTACCTGGTGGAGATAGAGGAAGTCTCAGACAAGATGATTACCCGCGCGCGGGTCAAGAAGATCGATCGATAACCCCGCCGTCAGGCGAAATCCATCGCCAACTGTTTCACCGGCGCGAAACTCCGCCGGTGGATCGGGCTGGGGCCCAACCGCTCCAGCGCCTGCAGATGGGCTTTGGTCGGGTACCCCTTGTGGCCGGCCAGACCGTAGCCCGGATATTTTTGATCCAGCGCCACCATCTCCCGGTCGCGGGTGACCTTGGCCAGTATCGAGGCCGCGGCTATGGCCTCCACGCGGCCGTCCCCCTTGACCACCGTATCGCAGGGATAGCGCCAGTCCGGTTTTTTGTTGCCGTCCACCAGCACGAATTCCGGCTGAACCGACAGCTGCTCCACCGCGCGGCGCATGGCCAGCAGGCTCGCCTGCAGTATGTTCAACCGGTCTAACTCCTCCACCGTCGCGCGCGCCACCGCGAAGCTCAGGGCCCGCTCGCGTATCAGATCGAACAGCAGATCGCGCTTTTTCTCACTCAGCTTTTTCGAGTCCGCCAACCCCTCGAGCGGCCGCGACGGATCGAGAATCACCGCGGCGGCGACCACGTCACCGGCCAGCGGGCCGCGCCCCACCTCGTCGACACCGGCGAGCAGATCGCCGCCATAGGGGCAGACATAGGGCGGCAACGCTTTTTTCATACTCAGCGGGCCTCCACCAATTTGCACACCGCATCGGCGGCCCGCTCAGAGGCATTCCTGCGCAGCTGCTGGTGGATATCATCGAATTCGCGCTGTAGCTGGTCGCACAGCAGCGGGTCATCGAAGAACTGCAGCAGTGCCGCGCCGAGGTTTTCCGGCGTGGCGTCGTTCTGCAGGATTTCCGGCACCAGCTCCCGCTGCGCCAACAGGTTCGGCAGGGATACCCAGGTGGTGTGCAGCATACGGGAGAAAATCGCGTAGGAGAGTGCCGCCATCTTGTAGGCGACCACCATCGGCTTTTTCAACAGCATCGCTTCCAGCGTCGCAGTACCCGAGGCGATCAGCACATTGTCGGCGGCGGCCAGGGCCCGGTGGGAGTCGCCGTCGAGCAGTGTCACCGGCAGCTCCGGAAACCGCTCGAGCTGGCTTCTCAGCTCCGCGAGCCGCTGCGCATTGGCCGCCGGCAAGACAAACTTGAGTTCCGGGCGCCGCTGGTGGCACCAGCGCGCAGTCTGCAGGAACAGGGGCCCCAGCATTTTCACCTCACCGCCGCGGCTGCCGGGCAGCAGCGCAATCACGCGGTCGTGCTGCGCGAAGCCCAGCTCGCGGCGCGCCTCGGCCATATCCACCTGCAGCGGAATCTCATCCGCCAGCGGGTGGCCGACAAAGGTGACCGGTACCTGGTGTTCGCGGTAGAAGCTCGCTTCGAAGGGCAGAAGTGTCAGCATATGATCCACCGCGCGGGCGATTTTCTTGATGCGCCCGCGGCGCCAGGCCCAGACGGACGGGCTGACGTAGTGCATCGTCGCGATCCCCTGCTCCTTCAGGGATTCCTCCAGGCCGAGATTGAAGTCCGGCGAGTCTATGCCGATAAAGAGGTCGGGGGGATTATCGCTAAAGTGCTGGCGCAGTGTCCGGCGGATACCCAGCAGCTCCGGCAGGCGCTTGAGCGGCTCCACCAAGCCCATGACCGACAGCCGCTCCATCGGAAACAGGGACTCGGCCCCCAGAGCCAGCATGCGCGGGCCGGCAATACCCTCAACCTGCAGCTGCGGACAGCGCTTTTGCAGCGCCGCAGTCAGGCCGGCGCCGAGGATATCGCCGGAAGCCTCACCGGCGACGATTCCGATACGCAGTGGTTTTTCCCGTGATATCACGCGGTAGTGTCCTCTTCTGGGCGCCACTTCGGCGCGCCCTGCCCGGCCCCCACCCGCGGGAGGGGGCCGCATTCGCAAAGTTTTTTCGTTCGGATCAGCGCACTATGCCGCGCGTCGAGGACTGCAGGGAGTCGATCCAGGGCTGTATCACCGGTGACTGCTCGCGCAGTTCGGTCAGCGCCTCCAGCGCTTCCTGCATGGTGAGGCCGCGACGGTAGACGATCTTGTAGGCCTTGTTGATCAGCGCGATTTCGTCCCGTGAGAAACCGCGCCGGCGCAGCCCCTCGGCGTTGATGGTTTTCGCCTCGGCCGGATTGCCCGCGACCATCACGTAGGCGGGCACGTCCTTGCCGATGGCGGCGCCCATGCCGGTAAAGGCGTGTTCGCCGATGGTGCAATACTGATGCACCAGACTGAAGCCGCTGAGGATCGCCCAGTCCCGTACAACCACATGGCCGGCCAGGGCCACGTTGTTGACCAGGATGGTGTTGTTGCAGATGACGCTGTCGTGGCCGACGTGGGCATAGGCCATGATCAGGTTGTCATTGCCGATGGTGGTTTCGCCGCGATCCTGCACCGTGCCGCGGTGGATGGTGACCCCTTCGCGGATCACGTTGTTGTCGCCCACCACCAGGGTAGTGTCCTCGCCGCGATACTTCTTGTCCGGAGTATCCTGACCGACCGAGGAGAACTGGTAGATGCGGTTGTTCTTGCCGAGTTTGGTGGGGCCGCTCAACACCACATGGGAAGCGATTTCGCAGCCGTCACCTATCTCGACACCCGGCCCCACCACCGAATAGGGCCCGATACTCACCCCGGACCCGATAACTGCCGATTTGTCGACAATGGCGGTGGGGTGGATATTCGTCTGCATTCTGCGCCCTACTCCTCGGAAGCTGGAAGGTCCGGGTACTTTAAACTCGAATCAAAAATAGTTGAACCGAATTGGTCACAGAGTTACCGCGCGTATTCCGACCCGGGAGTCGCCGCGGCAACCGATCAAACTTTCTTAACCGCGCAGAGCACGTCGGCGGAAGTGGCGAGCTCGCCGTCCACACTGGCCTTACAGGCGAACTTCCAGATACCGCGACGCTCGGACACCACCTCGGACTCCAGCTGCAGGCGGTCGCCCGGCACCACTTGGCGCTTGAAGCGCACATTGTCGATGCCGCCAAAAAGGTACAGGTAGCCGTCCTCGGGTTTCTGCCCCAGGGTCTTGAAGCCGAGGATACCGGAAACCTGCGCCAGCGCCTCCACGATCATGACGCCGGGAAAAATCGGCACCTCGGGAAAGTGGCCGTTGAACACCTCCTCGTTGACGGAGATATTCTTGTAGCCCTTGATATATTTCCCCTCTTCCAGCTCAACAACGCGATCCACCAGCAGGAACGGATAGCGGTGCGGCAGATATTGGCGAATTTCGCGTACGTCCATCATTTAAAATATCCCCAGAAACCACTTCGGGGCGTAAGCGCACAGCTGCGCGCCTAAGCCCCGAAAAAAAATAAATCCAATATGAGCGACTAAACGTCGGTTAATCTTCCGCCCCGCCCCGGTGCGCCAGTGCATCCAGTTGCTTCTCCAGCTCCTTCAGGCGGCGCGCCATCTGCTCCAGCTGACCGTAACGCACCGCGTTGCGGCGCCAGCTGCGGCTGTCGGAAAAAGGGGTGCCGCTGGAATAGGAGCCGGCGCTGTCAATGGACTTGGTCACCAGTGTCCGCGCGGTAATGTGACTGCCATCCGCCACCGTCACATGCCCCACTACGCCGGCGCCGCCGGCCAAGGTGCAGTGCTTGCCGATAACGGCGCTGCCGGCCACC
Source organism: Microbulbifer sp. ABF4_143 (assembly GCF_056160225.1). Classification (NCBI taxonomy): domain Bacteria; kingdom Pseudomonadati; phylum Pseudomonadota; class Gammaproteobacteria; order Cellvibrionales; family Microbulbiferaceae; genus Microbulbifer; species Microbulbifer sp. ABF4_143. Next base: position 224,144 of record NZ_JBSWWT010000003.1, on the reverse strand, counting down.
GCCGAACAGGCGGCCATGGCCGAGTAGTCACCAATGCGCACATTGTGCGCGATTTGCACCTGGTTGTCGATCTTGACCCCGCGGCCAATCACAGTATTGCCCAGCGCACCGCGGTCGATGCAGGAGCAGGCCCCGATCTCCACCTCGTCGCCTATCTCGACACCGCCGAGCTGGTGGATCTTGGTCCACTGGCGCCGGTGGGGCGCGAATCCGAAACCGTCCGCGCCGATCACCGCCTGGCTGTGAATGATACAGTCGCGGCCGATACTACAGCCGTGATACACGATGGCGCCCGGGTACAGGCGGCTGCCGGCGCCTATCTCGCTGCCCTCGCCGACCACGCAATTGGCACCGATGCGGACCCCGGCGCCGATACGCGCGAAAGCCTCGATCACCGCGCCGGCGGCGATGCTGGCCGAGGCGTCCACCTCGGCGTCGGGGTGCACCGTTGCGGCCGGATGGATCCCCGGGCCCGGCTGCGGCGCCATGTCGAAAAGCGCAGTGGCGCGGGCGAAGGCGTGATAAGGGTTTTCCACGACCAGCACCGACACCGGGCACTCGCCGGCGACATCGTCGCTGAGCAGCACCGCGCAGGCGCGCGTACTGGCGAGGAAACGGCGGTAGTTGGCACTGGCCAGGAAGGATACCTGGCCGGAGTCTGCGTCCTGCAACGTATTGAGCCCGGAAACCAACTGTTCGGGATCGGCTCCGGGCGCAAGGCGCAGCTCGGCGCCCAGCTGTTGTGCCAGTTGGGCAAGCGTCGGTTTGTCTGTCATTAACGGTCGACGGCGTTACTTGTCGGCGTTCATGCGCTTGACCACGGCGGCGGTCAGGTCAGTGTTCGGACCGGCGTAGTAGGCGCTGTTGGAGTCCAGAACCAGGTCGAGCTTCTGCTCTTTGATGATCGCCTCCAGGGCGGTCTTGGCCTTGGGCGCCATGGTTTTCTGGATCTCCTGGCCGACCTGTGCCTCCATCGCGCGCAGTTTCTTCACTGTGGTTTCAAAGTCAGAGCGCTTGAAATTCATCTTGCGCTGGTGCTCCGCCTTCTGCTCATCGGACCAGGTGACGCCGTTTTTCTGTGCGTCTTCCGCCAGCTTCTGCACCTCGGCGCGGATGGACTCGGCGCTGCTCTGCAGCTTGGAGTATTCGGAGCTGGTTTTCAGCGCATTGACTTTGGACTTGGCGGCCTCGGTGCTCATGATGGCAGCCTGCAGGTTGAATACCGCCACCTTGGTCTGCGCTACAGCGGCGCCGGACAGCAAGATTCCTGCGAAAAGGACTGCGATGATTTTTACATTTTTAAGCACGTCGGTTTCTCCATATTGCTTTATTTTTACTTCGCGGCGATCACACCCTGAGTGTTTTCTCCAGCCGGACTCAGAAGCTGTTCCCCAGTGAGAACTGGAAGACTTCCACTTCGTCTTCATCGTTCTTCTCCAGCGCCTTGGCCAGACTGAAGGTCAGCGGGCCGAAGCCGGTGATCCAGGTCAGGCCGATACCGGCGGAGACGTTGATGTGATCCAGGTCGACATCGTAGCAGTTGAGCTGTGAAATGCCACAACTGGAATCGAACACATTGCCCGCATCGATAAAGAAGGCGGACTGCATGGAGCGCTGATCCTTGACGAACGGAATCGGGAAAATAATCTCCGCGCTGCCCTCCACCAGGATGTTGCCGCCGAACGGATCCGGATCCCGGGCATCGATAAAGCGGTTGTCTGTCACCAGCGCTCCGGTATCCGGGTCGAGTACATAACAGCTCTTGGAGAAGAGGCCGTCTTCGGTCGCACACACAGTCGTTATATAGGGCTGCGGGGGTGTAGAGCGCGGACCGAGGGTATTGCGCTCGAAGCCGCGCACCGAGCCGAAGCCGCCGCCGTAGAAATTCTCGAAGAAAGGCAGCTCGGTGGTGTCGCCATAGCCATCCGCATAACCGAGACGGGTGCGCAGGCGCAGGGTCAGATCCTTGGTCAGCGGGCGGAAGTACTGCCCCGTATAAATAAATTTGTAGTACTCGAGATCGCCGCCGGGCAGAGCCACCTCCAGCGAGAGGCGCTGCGAGGTGCCGCGGGTGGCGAGGATGCCGCGGTTCAGGGTCGAACGCGCATAGGAAGCGGTGACCGAATAGGAGTCAAACTCGTTGCCGTTCTTGTCGACGAAACCGTCCAGATCCATGTTGACCAGTCCCGGGCCTACGGGGCTGCTCAGGTCCAGACTCTCCCCTGCCGCGCGCGCCGCTTCCAGCTCCTCATCGATCTGCTCCAGGTCGGTGGAGAGCACCAAGCCGTCCACGCCCTCGATCGGGCGCGGTGTCTCGCGGATCTCTTTGACCGAATTGGTCTGCGTGCCAAGTTCCAGGTGATTGAAACCGATACTCAGGCCGACCCGGGAAATTTCCGATATCGGGTAACCAAAATTCAGGCCGGCACCGTAGGTGGTGGTGTTGTAACTGGCCAGGTTGATCTCGGAGTAGTCGCGCTCCTGATAGAAGACGTTGAAACCGCGGCTCACGCCGTCCGGCGTGAAGTAGGGATCCGTGTAGGAGAAGTTGGCGACGGACTGGTAGCGGGAGGTGTTCACCGCAAAGCCGACGGACTTGCCGGTACCCAGCCAGTTGTTCTCCTGCACGTTGGCGCCGAGCACCAGGCCGTTGGTCTGCGCGTAACCCACGGTGCCGCCGATGGTGCCGGAGGGCTGCTCCTCCACCGTGTACTCGACGTCGATCTGGTCCGAGGTGCCCGGCACCTCGGTGGTCTCCACCTCGACCTCTTTGAAAAAGCCGAGGCGCTCCAGGCGCACTTTGGACTGTTCGATGCGCGCGGAGGAGGCGGAGGCGGCCTCCATCTGGCGCATCTCCCGGCGCAGCACTTCGTCGGAGGTGCGGGTGTTACCGCGGAAATTGATCCGGCGCACATAGGCGCGCTTGCCCGGGTCGATAAAGAAGGTCACCTTGACCGTCTTGTCTTCCTCGTTCGGTTCCGGAATGCCGTTGACTTCGGCAAAGGTATAGCCCTCGTTGCCGAGGCGCTTGGTGATGTAGTCGGAGGTGGTGGTCATCAGCACCTGGGAGAAGGTCTGGCCCTCGCGCACCAGCAGCAGGCGTTTGATCTCCTCCTCCGGCACCACCGGATCGCCGGCCAGATCCACCTCGCTGACCTTGTAGACGTCGCCCTCGGTGACGTTCACAGTGATGAAGACGCTGCGCTTGTCGGGGCTCAGGGAAACCTGGGTGGAGTCGATCTTGAATTCCAGGTAGCCGCGATCCAGGTAGTAGGACTCGAGGCGCTCCAGGTCGCCGGTCAGCTTCTCGCGGGAATACTTGTCGTCACTTCTGAGCCAGGACAGCCAGCCGGTGGTCTGCAGCTCGAAGATGTCCGCCAGCTCCTCATCGGAGAAGGCCTCGTTGCCGACGATATTGATATGCTTGATCGCGGCGACGGACCCTTCATCCACCACGACCTTGAGCTCGACCTGATTGCGCGGCAGCTCCTTGACCTCTGTCTTGACGCTGGCGCCGTAGCGCCCCTGGGCCACATACTGGCGCTGCAGCTCCTGGGCCAGCCCCTCGAGGGTCGCGCGCTTGAAGATCTGCCCCTCGGCGAGGCCGTTCTCCTCCATGCCCTTGAGCAGGTCTTCGGTCTTGATGGCCTTATTGCCGGTGATCTCTATCTTGGAGATGGCCGGGCGCTCGCGCACGGTGATCACCAGTACGCCGTTCTCCCGACCTATCTGTATATCCTGAAAATAGCCGGTGCGAAACAGCGCGCGGGTGGCGCTCTGGATTTCCAGGCTCTCGATCTGGTCGCCCACACGCACCGGCAGCGCCGCGAAAACCGTACCGGCGGAAACCCGCTGCAGCCCCTCCACGCGAATGTCGTTGACCACAAACGACTGCGCCACGGCACTGATCGGTAGAGCCAGGCCGAGAGAGGCCGCTTTCAGGAAATCTTTCATCTACTGGTTCCGAGTTTCTTATTCGCAATTCCAATTGGCAGGAGGGCCAGGCCGCTCCTACAGGCGTAGTATGTCGTTGTACAGCGCCAGGCCCATAATGCCCAGCACCAGGGCCATGCCCACCTGCAGGCCGATCATCTGCACCCTCTCAGAAACGGGCGAGCCCTTGATGGCCTCAATGCCGTAATAAAGCAGGTGGCCGCCGTCGAGGACGGGGATGGGCAGCAGGTTGAGCACACCGAGACTGATACTGAGCAGCGCCAGCAGCGACAGGAACGACTGCCAGCCGGCCTCCGCCGAAGTGCCGGCCACTTTAGCAATGGTGATAGGGCCGCTCAAGTTCTTGGTCGACAGCTGCCCGAGCACCAGTTTCTTCAGGCTGTTGAGGGTAAAGAGCGTCTTTTCCCAGGTCTCCTGCAAGCCTTTGACGAAGGCGCCGGCGACGCCGTAGTGATAGGTGCGCACCCGCTCCTCGGGCCAGGATTCCACCACCGGTAGAACACCGATGCGTCCGATTCGCTCACCGCTATCCAGGGTCACCGCCTCGGGGGTCACCGGCAGCAACAGGCGCCGACCGTCCCGCTCGACCTCAATCCGTATCTCCTCTCCGGCGCGGGCGCGCACATAGCGGGTCCAGCTGTCCCAGTCTTCGAAAGCCCTGCCGTCGGTGGCCAGGATTCTGTCTCCCGCGCGCAGGCCCGCCTTGTCCGCCGCGCTGTCCGGAGTCACCTGGGAGAGGGTCATGGTAATCGGCGGCGTCCACAGCGCCAGCCCCACTTCCGCCAGCGGATCCGGCACCTCCTGCCCCGCCAGCCAGCGGTCGATATCCGCCACCATATGGTATTCGAGCGCCGAGTCCGGATAGCGCACAGAGAACTCGATGGTACCGCTGTCGCCGAGGCGGTTCGCGAGACGCCAGTTCAACGCCTGCCAGGTGGGCGTCTCCTCGCCGTCGATGGCGATAATCTCCTGCCCGGGCTCCAACCCAGCGCGCGCCGCGATACTGCCCGGCTCCACGGACTGGACTATCGGCACAGGTCCGGCGGTACCGCCCATAAACACCGCCCAGAAGAGCACTATCGCGAGCAGGAAATTGGCCAGGGGGCCGGCGGCGGCGATGGCGATACGCGCCCACACGCTCTTGCGGTTGAAGGCCATATGCAGCTGGTCCTCCGGCACCGCGCCCTCGCGCTCATCGAGCATCTTGACGTAGCCGCCCAGCGGAATCGCGGAGATGGTAAATTCTGTGCCGTGGCGGTCGTAGCGGGACAGCAGGCGGCGGCCGAATCCCACGGAAAAGCGCAGCACCTTGACCCCGCACAGGCGCGCGACCAGGAAGTGGCCGTACTCGTGGAAGGACACCAGTACACCGAGGGCGACCAGGGCCCAGATTACCGTCTGAATGAAATCCATACTCGCTTAATTCGTCTGTTGTGCGATTTAACCGCCGGCCCGCTCATTCCAGTAGGAGCCCAGCCCATCTGTTACAGATGATGGGCACGTCGCTGCGCTCCTTTGCCCATCCTACAGGGCCCACCTAGAGCGCCCCCAGCACCTCCTGCGCCAGCAGTCGCGCACTGCGATCCGCTGTTTCGACTGCGTCCAGGCCGGTCAGTTCAACCGCTTGCGCGCGATTCATGACCCGCTCGATCACCGCCGCAATACTAGTAAACGCCAGCCGCCCCTGCAGGAAGGCTTCCACCGCCACCTCGTTGGCGGCATTCAGCACCGTCGGCGCGCTGCCGCCGGCATCCATCGCCTCCCGCGCCAGGCGCAGGCAGGGGAAGCGCTGCAAGTCCGGCGCCTCGAAGTCCAGCCGCCCCTGACGGATCAGGTCCAGTGCCGACACGCCGCTGTCGATGCGCTCCGGGAATGCCAGCGCGTGGGCGATGGGCGTGCGCATATCCGGATTGCCCATCTGCGCCAGCAGCGAGCCGTCCCGGTACTGGACCATCGAGTGCACGATACTCTGCGGGTGCACCACCACGTCTATCTGCTCCGGGCGCGCGCCGAACAGCAGGCAGGCCTCGATAAACTCCAGGCCCTTGTTCATCATGGTGGCAGAATCCACCGATATCTTGCGCCCCATGGACCAGTTTGGGTGGGCGCAAGCCTCATCCGGAGTGACCCGGTGCAGCTCGTTTGCGGCGCGGGTGCGGAAGGGACCGCCGGAGCCGGTCAGCAGTATTTTCTCCACCCCGGCGCCCTCGAGGCCGCCGGACTGAAAGTGCCCCCAGGGCTGTGGCAGGCACTGGAAAATCGCGTTGTGCTCACTGTCGATCGGCAGCAGCTGCGCGCCGCTCGCGGCCAGCGCGCGCAGGAATACCGGTCCCGCCATCACCAGCGCCTCCTTGTTGGCGAGCAGCACCTTCTTGCCCGCCTCCACCGCCGCCAGTGTCGGGCGCAAGCCGGCAGCGCCGACGATGGCCGCCATGACCGTATCCACCTGCGGGTCCGCCGCCACCTGGCAGAGCCCCTCGACACCCCACAGGACCTCCGTCTGCAGGTCGCCGCCGGCGAGCAGCTGGCGCAACTCATCGGCTTTCTGGGCGCTCGCCACCACCGCAAAACGCGGCGCGAAGCGACGGCACTGCTGCGCCAGCTCGGCCACGCGCTCGCGCGCGGTCAGTGCGTAGATTGAGTAGCGCTGCGGGTGGCGCGCCAGCACGTCCAGGGTGCTGACGCCGATGGAACCAGTTGAACCGAGGACGGTAACGGATTGCGGTTGCGTGGATTGCATAGGCTCGTGTTATACCTCTCGGGCCCCTGTCTGTATCGACCCTTGGTGGCGGGTATCGCGCGGCAATGCGCAGTTACAAGCGCCGCTATGGAGGTCTCTAAAGGTGTTGTTACAGATACTTGGGTAGCTCACTGGCCAGCGCGGCCATGGTGAAAACCGGCAGCGCGGCGGAGAGGCTGTCCAGCCTGTCCAGAATGCCGCCGTGACCCGGCAGTATGCGGCTGCTGTCCTTGATGCCGCGATGGCGCTTGAACATGCTCTCCACCAGGTCGCCGATCACCGACGCCAGCGCGGTGACCAGAATGCCGAAGGAGAAGAGCAGCGTGTTCTTGAGCGGCAGGCCGAGCAGCGCGGAGACCGCCAGCGCCAGGATCAGGCAGGCGCCGAGACCGCCGAAGAATCCCTCCCAGGACTTGCCCGGACTCACTTCCCGCGCCAGCTTGTGCTTGCCGAATCTGCGCCCGACGAAATAGGCTCCCACATCGGCGGACACCACCACCGCGACCACGAACAGCACCAGCCAAGCGCCGTGCTCCTGGCCGCGCAGAATCACCACCGACAGCCAGGCGGGCACCAGCACCACCAGGCCGATCAGCCCCCGCGCCCAGCGGTTGCCCCACAGCATGGCGCTGGCCGGATAGCCCTGCACCCACAGGAACGCCAGCGCCCACCAACCGCAGGCGACGGCCAGTATCTGGCGCGCGCGGTCGGTATCCGGATTGGCGAAGTCCATCGCGAACACATACTGGGCCGCGCCGATCAGCGCGGCGCCAAGGGCGGCGAGAAACACGAAGCGCAGCGCGCGGTTCAGGTTGGACAGGTTGGCCCACTCCCAGCCGCCGAGCAGGATGACCGCGACAACGGTCATCGAAAACCATTGAATGGGAAGCAGAAACAGGGCCCCCATAAACAGAGCCACCAAGACCAGCGCAGTAATTATTCTTTGTTTTAGCACCGTAAAACCCTTTTATCTGATTCCCGCACCCCATCCCGCTTCTTCCGGGGCGGCTCTAGAGTACAAGATATTGTTATCCCCGAGAATTTCCGTCCTGGCGGCGAACCGCCACCCCGCGGAGCGCGGGCGTCAGGCCTGCACCGCCAGGCCGCCAGCACCGCGGCCACCGAAACGGCGATCGCGCTGGCAATAGGCCGCGATAGCGGCATCCAGCGCCTCCTCGTCAAAATCAGGCCACAGTGTATCCGTGAAATAGAATTCGCTGTAGGCCGCCTGCCACAAAATAAAGTTGCTGATGCGCTGCTCACCGCTGGAGCGGATCAGCAGGTCCACCGGCGGAAGATCCGCCAGCTGTACATAGTCCCCGAGCACCTGCTCGGTGATGGATTCCGGAGATCGCGTGCCTGCCGCGACCTCCTCGGCGAGCCTGCGCGCGGCCTGGGTGATATCCCACTGGCCGCCGTAGTCCGCCGCGATAACCAGATTGCCGCGATCGCCCTCGCGGGTGATCTCCTCCGCCTCCTCAATGGCCCCCTGCAGCCGCGGGGAGAAGCGGTCGCGCCGCCCGATAACCCGCAGGCGCACGCCCTCCTCCCGCATGCGCCGGGCCTCCTTGCGCAGGTAGGAGTGAAACAGGCTCATCAGCAGCTCCACCTCCTTGGGCGGGCGCTGCCAGTTCTCGCTGGAAAAGGCGAACAGGGTGAGCGCTTCAACACCGCGGTCCCTGCAGGCAGACAGCAGGTCGCGGATACGCTCGACGCCGGCCTTGTGGCCGGCGGATGGAGGAAGGCCCCGGCGGGCGGCCCAGCGTCCGTTGCCATCCATGATGATGGCGATATGGCGCGGGCCCTGCGGCGCTGCTTCTGCGGTACCTCCGGAAACCATTAAATTTCCATCAGGTCTTTTTCTTTCGCCGCCAGCGCCTTGTCGACGTCCGCCACGAACTGATCGGTGATCTTCTGGATTTCGTCGCCGGCGCGGCGCTCGTCGTCCTCGGAGATCTCCTTGTCCTTGACCAGCGCCTTGACCTCAGCCAGCGCGTCGCGGCGGATATTGCGGATGGAAACGCGCGCAGTCTCCGCCTCGCTCTTGGCTTGGCGGATAAAGTTCTTGCGGGTTTCCTCGGTCAGCATCGGCATCGGGATGCGAATCACCGCGCCGGCGGTGCTGGGGTTCAGCCCCAGGTCGGACTTCATGATGGCCTTTTCGATTTCCGGCACCAGGTTCTTTTCCCACGGGGTCACGGACAGGGTGCGCGCGTCCTCCACGATAATATTGGCCACCTGTGACAGGGGCGTGTCGGTGCCGTAGTAGGACACCTGGATGCCGTCGAGAATGCTCGGGTGTGCGCGACCGGTGCGGATCTTGTTGAAGTTGCTACCCAGCGCGTCGAGCGCCTTGCTCATGCGCGCCTTTGCGTTTTTCTTGATATCTTCAATCACTGTTTCACTTCCTCTTCGATTAGCGTGCCCTCTTCACCGCCCACAACTATGTTGAGCAGCGCGCCGGCCTTGTCCATGCGGAACACCCGCACGGGCATATTGTGTTCGCGGCAAAGGCAGATAGCGGTCAAATCCATTACACCGAGCTTCTTGTCCAGCACCTCGTCGTAGGTGAGCTTGTCGTAGCGGGTCGCGGTCGGATCCAGCACCGGGTCGGCGGAGTAGACACCGTCCACCTTGGTGGCCTTCAGCACCAGCTCGGCCTCGATTTCGATACCGCGCAGACAGGCGGCGGAGTCGGTGGTAAAGAACGGGTTGCCGGTACCCGCGGCAAAAATCAGCACTTCGCCCCGCTCGAGAAAGCGGATGGCCGCGCGGCGGTCATAGTGGTCGACAATGCCGCTCATCTGGATGGAGGACATGACCCGCGAGGAGATATTGGAGCGCTCCAGCGCATCGCGCAGGGCCAGGGCGTTCATGACCGTGGCCAGCATGCCCATATGGTCCCCGGTCACCCGGTCCAGGCCCGCCGCGTTCAGCGCCGCGCCGCGAAACAGGTTGCCGCCGCCAACCACCAGACCCACCTGAACACCGATACCCACCAACTGGCCTATCTCCAGCGCCATTTTGTCCAGCACCTTGGGGCTGATCCCAAAGCCCTGGTCGCCCATCAGCTCCTCGCCGCTGAGCTTTAACAGGATTCGCTTGTACTTGCGGTCTTTGACACCGGGCATCCATCGGTCCTCTTGAGTGCAGGCAGAGTTTGCCGCCGAACATTACAACAATTTCGGTCATTTACACAGAGGGGTGCCCCACTGCAGCCCTCTCGAGCCCAGCGGAAGCACCCCACTGCGATTGGGCGCCCGAGGGCGCCCGGCCAAAAGCGATTAGGACGAGGATTTGACCTGCGCCGCAACCTCCGCGGCAAAATCCACCTCTTCCTTCTCGATGCCTTCGCCCACTTCGAAACGGACAAAAGAAACCACGTCCGCGCCGGCATCCTTGACCAGTTTACCGACGGTCAGGTCCGGATTCTTGACGAAAGGCTGTTCCACCAGGCTGTTTTCCTTCAGGAACTTCTTGATGCGGCCCCCCATCATCTTCTCGACGATCTCGGCCGGCTTGCCTTCCATATCCGGCTGCGCCTTGATGATCTCCTTTTCTTTCTCCAGCACGTCCGCCGGCATATCTTCCGGCTTGTTCACCTGCGGGTTGACGGCGGTAACGTGCATAGCCACATCTTTGGCCAGATCCGCCTCACCACCGCTCAGGGCGGCCAGGGCGGCGATGCGGTTATTGGAGTGCACATAGGCACCGACAACCGGCGCTTCCACCAGCTGAACGCGGCGCACGCCGATGTTCTCGCCGATCTTCTGCACCAGCGCCTCGCGCGCGGACTCCAGCTCACCTTCCATCAGCGCGGCAACATCCTGCTGGCGCTCGGCGAAAGCCTTGTCTACAACCTGGGCGACGAAGGCCTTGAAGTTATCGTCGCGGGCGACGAAGTCGGTTTCGGAGTTGACCTCCACCAGCACGCCGTAGCTGCCGTCTTCGGCCACTTTTGCCGCAACGACACCGTCGGCGGCGGTGCGGCCAGCCTTCTTGGCCGCCTTCAGGCCGGAGGCTTTGCGCAGATCTTCAATCGCCTTCTCGATATCGCCGTCCGCCTCGGTCAGTGCTTTCTTGCACTCCATCATCGGCAGGCCGGTGCGCTCGCGCAGTTCTTTTACCATAGACGCGGTAATCGCCATGATTCAATCCTCGGAGTTCTGTCACTAGAAAATTAGAAAAAAGGGGCCGGTTATAGGGCCCCTTTTCGAGTTCGCGGCGCAACGGCTCAGCGCTACGCCACTATGCCCTGCGACCCTCAGTGATTAGGAGTCCGCAGCGGCCTCGTCGTCGCTCGCCTCGACGTACTCATTCTTGGCCGCGCTGCCACCCGCTTCGGCGAGACCGGCTACCACGGCGTCCGCCACGGCGGTGGTGTACAGCTTGATGGCGCGAATGGCGTCATCATTACCGGGGATCACGTAGTCAACACCTTCCGGATCGCTGTTGGTGTCCACAACACCGATAACCGGGATACCCAGCTTGTTGGCTTCCTGGATAGCGATACGCTCGTGCTCCACGTCGATCACGAACAGCGCGTCCGGCAGGCCGCCCATATCCTTGATACCACCGATGGAGCGCTCGAGCTTCTCCATGGTGCGGGTGCGCATCAGCGCCTCTTTCTTGGTCAGTTTGTCGAAAGTGCCGTCCTGGGACTGGGTCTCCAGGTCGCGGTAGCGCTTGATGGAGGCTCGGATGGTCTTGTAGTTGGTGAGCATACCACCCAGCCAGCGGTTGCTGACGTAGGGCATGCCACAGCGCTCAGCCTGCTCCTTGATGGACTTCTGCGCGGCGCGCTTGGTGCCGACGAACAGGATCTTCTTCTTCTGAGCGGCCATCCCCTTGATCACCTGCAGGGCTTCGTTGAAAGCCGGTACAGTGTGCTCCAGGTTGATGATGTGAATCTTGTTGCGGGCGCCAAAGATGTATTGACCCATCTTCGGGTTCCAGTAGCGGGTCTGGTGACCAAAGTGGACACCAGCCTGCAGCATATCGCGCATGCTGACTTGCGGCATAAGTAAAACCTCAATCTGTACGGGTTAGTCCTCCACACATCCCATGTATCAACCCCACTGTCGCCGGATACTAAGGAGGCGAAGGGGGCACCCAGACACATGTGCCGATGCGTGTGCGGCATTGATCAAGCCCCGGGAGCACCCCGAAGCGGCGCGCTTTATACCACAATCGGCGCGGCGCGTGAAGGGCTTCTCTCGAATCCCCGCCGACATTGTGACGCACCTGCTGCTGCGAATCTGCATCGCGAAATGGGGACGCTTTCGCCCCCGCGAGCATGCCCCCCGGCGCCCATTCCGCTACAATAGCGCGCCTCGCGGGCCTCCCCGCCACCAGCCATCAACACAGGGATACGCATGACCTCAGCCATCAAGACACCGGATCAGATCGCCAAGATGCGCATCGCGGGCCGCCTGGCCGCGGAAGTATTGGAAATGATAGGCGAATATGTGGTTCCCGGCGTCTCCACCGAGGAGCTGGACCGCCGCTGCCACGACTATATAGTCAATGTGCAGAAGGCCGTCCCCGCCTGCCTCGGCTACCGCGGTTTTCCGAAATCCATCTGCACCTCGGTCAACGAGGTGGTCTGCCACGGCATCCCCTCCGAGAGCAAGATCCTGAAGAAGGGCGACATCATCAATATCGACGTCACCGTGATCAAGGACGGCTGGTACGGCGACACCAGCAAAATGTTCTTCGTCGGCGAGCCCGCCCCCCACGCCGAGCGCCTGGTGCGGGTGACCCAGGAGTGCCTGTACAAGGCCATCGAAATCGTGCGCCCGGGCACCACCCTCGGCGATATCGGCCATGTGATCCAGCAGCACGCGGAGAAGAACTACTACTCGGTAGTGCGCGACTTCTGCGGCCACGGTATCGGCGACGTCTTCCACGAGGACCCGCAGGTGCTCCACTACGGCAAGCCCGGCACCGGTGAGGTATTGAAGGAAGGCATGACCTTTACCATCGAGCCGATGATCAACGCCGGCAAGGCCGCCACCCGCGTGCTCGGCGACGGCTGGACCGCAATCACCAAGGACCGCCGCCTGTCCGCGCAGTGGGAGCACACCCTGGCGGTGACCAGTGACGGGGTGGAAGTGCTGACGGCGCGCAGTGAAGAGAATTTTTAGGGAACCTCTGAATAAGTCCGTGATGTCTCTGGCTTTCAGAGCGGTTCACAATCAAGGCGCGGCTTCGCAGGAATGTCTAGACCTTTCAAGAAGTCGCAACGCAGAGTGTGAATCGTTCTGAAAGCCCCGCAGAGACATTACGGACTTAATCAGAGGTTCCTTTAAGGCACGGGCCGCACAAGCAAGGTTGCGCCGTAGGAGCCTGCTTGCAGGCGAAAAGGGGCGGAGTGCATAGCCATTCGCCTGCAAGCAGGCTCCTACGGCCAAAAAGGAATACCCGAGCCTGATGCGAAGGCCCTGCCGCCCCAATCTCTCCTATAAAAGACAGAAGGCTCGAAACGGACAAACTGATGCAGCCGGCCAATACCCCCTACTTCGAACGCCCCCTGTTCTTCTTCGACCAGACCCGCTTCCGCAGGGCCCTGGCGGAGGGAGCCAAGCCGGCGCTTACGATCTTCAAGGACGCCGCCGGCGCCGCCGAGCGGCAGATGGCGGAGCGCTTCCGCGAGGGCGAGGATGTGCGCACCCTGGTGCACGAGCGCGCCCTGTTTATCGACTGCCTGCTGCACTACGCCTGGCACCAGTACGACTGGCCGACCGGCATCAGCCTGCTGGCGGTGGGCGGCTACGGCCGCGGCGAGCTGCACCCCCACTCGGATATCGACCTGCTGATTCTGACCGACGGCAGCACCGCTGCCGGCACTGTCGACAATATCGAGCGCCTGGTGGCCTTCCTGTGGGATTTGGGCCTGGATATCGGCCACTCGGTGCGCACCATCGACCACTGCCTGGAACTGGCCGCCGAGGATATCACCGTCGCCACCAACCTGATGGAGTGCCGCACCGTCGTCGGCGACGACCAGCTGCGCGCACGGCTGGCAGAACGCATGACCCCGGACAAACTGTGGCCCGCGGAGGACTTCTTCACCGCCAAGTACGCCGAACAGCGCGAGCGCCACAGCCGTCAACAGGCCGCCGAGTACATCCTCGAGCCCAATATCAAAAACGCCCCCGGCGGCCTGCGCGATATCCAGACCATCGCCTGGGTCGCCAAGCGCTACTTCAAAGTGCGCACTCTCAAACAGCTGCAGGGCAAGGGATTCTTCACTGAAGAGGAGTTCGCGATACTGCAGTCCGGCGAGGACTTCCTGTGGCGCGTGCGCTACGGCCTGCACCTGCTGGCCGGACGCGCCGAGGAGCGACTGCTGTTCGACTACCAGCGCGAACTGGCGAAGCAGTTCGGCTACGTGGACAGCGGCACCCAGCTGGCCGTCGAACAGTTCATGCACAACTACTATCGCGTGGTGATGGCGCTGCGCGAACTGAACGACGTACTGCTGCAGTTCCTCGACGAAGCCATACTGCAGCGCGGCAAGCGGCAGACGGTGACACCGATCAACGAGCGTTTCCAGCTGCGCGACAACACCATCGAGGTCACCCAGACCCGCGTCTTTGTCGAACAGCCCTCGGCACTGCTGGAAATCTTCGTGCTGATGGCGGAAAACCCACAGATCGAAGGCGTGCGCGCGGCCACTATCCGCCTGATCCGCGAGCACCGCCACCTGATCGACGACCGCTTCCGCGCCGACCCGCGCAATGCGGAGCTCTTTATGCAGCTGCTGCGCTCGCGCCGCGGCCTGTCCACCCAGCTGTCGCGCATGACCCGCTACGGCATTCTGGGCCGCTACCTGCCCGAATTCGGCCGCGTCACCGGGCAGATGCAGCACGATCTCTTCCATATCTACACCGTGGACGCGCACACGCTGCAGGTAGTGCGCAATATGCGCGCCTTCCGCGGCCCCGAGGCCTGGCAGAAATTCCCGATCGCCGCCGAGATACTGTCGCGCATGCGCAAGCCGGAACTGCTGTATATCGCCGGCCTCTACCACGATATCGCCAAGGGCCGCGGCGGCGACCACTCCAAGCTCGGCGTCGTGGATGCCGACGCCTTCTGCCGCCGCCACCAGCTGCCGGCCCGCGACCGGCGCCTGGTGTGCTGGCTGGTGGAACAACACCTGCTGATGAGCCAGGTGTCGCAGAAGCAGGACATCACCGACCCGGAAGTCGTGCACGAATTCGCGCGCACCGTCGGTGACCGCGAACACCTGGACTACCTCTACGCGCTGACGGTCGCGGACATCAACGCCACCAATCCGGAACTCTGGAACAGCTGGCGCGCCAGCCTGATGCGCCAGCTCTACCAGGCCACCCAGCGCGCCCTGCGCCGCGGCCTGGAAAACCCCATCGACCGCGAGGAGATCATCGAGGAGACGCGCGCGCAGGCGCGCAATATGCTGCGCGCCATGGGCCTGCCGATGGCCTCGGTGGAAAATATCTGGGCGCAGATGGGCGAGGACTACTTCGTGCGCGAGAGCGCCGACAACATCACCTGGCACACCGCCGCTATCCACCAGCTGCACAATGCCGGCGACAGCGGCGAGCGCAGCGACACGCTGGTGCTGACGCGCAACTCCGGCCCCGGCGAGCACGACGGCGCGACGGAAGTGTTCGTCTACACCCCGGACAGGGCCAACGTCTTCGCCGCCGTGGTCACCGGCCTCGACATGCTCAACCTGAACATCCACGACGCGCGCCTGTACAGCTCCGCCTCCGGCTACACCCTGGACACCTTCTATGTGCTGGACGAATCCGGTCAACCGCTGCTGGACGAACCGCAGCGCCTGGAGCAGATTCGCAACACCCTGCAGCGGGAACTGGCGCTGGTGGAGGACTACTCCAAGGTCATCAAGCGCAGGACCCCGCGGCGCCTGAAGATGTTCGAACTGGAGAGCCGCGCCCAGCTGTCCACCGAGCCCGGCGCCAGCTACAGCACATTGGAAGTAACCAGCGCCGACAGGCCCGGCCTGCTGGCGCGCATCGCGCGCATCTTTATCGACCACGACCTGCGCCTGCACAACGCCAAGATCTCCACACTCGGCGAGCGCGTCGAAGATATATTCCATATCACCGACGCGGCCGGGCAGCCGCTGCTGGACGAGGCCGCCAACCGCGCGCTGGAAGAGGCCATCTGCCGCGAGCTGGACGCGCACCAGGTCAAACACCAGCAATAGTGACCCAAAAATAACGCCCCTCTCCCGCTTGCGGGAAAGGGACTGGGGGAGAGGGAATCAATGAACCCGAATATCGAAAAATTACAGCCCTACCCATTCGCCAAACTGGCGGCACTGAAGAAAGGCCTGGCCCCGGCGGACAAGCCCCATATCGCCCTGTCCATCGGTGAGCCCAAACACGAACCACCGGCATTCGTGCGCGACGAGCTGATCGACAACCTGGACAAGCTCTCCGCCTACCCGGTCACCAAGGGTATAGATCCGCTGCGCGAGGCCATCGCCCGCTGGCTGCGCGAACGCTTCCAGCTGCGGAGCGTCTGCGCCGACAGCCAGGTGCTTCCGGTCAACGGCACCCGCGAGGCGCTGTTCGCCTTCGCCCAGGCAATGGTGTCACCGGGCACCAAGGTGCTGATGCCGAACCCCTTCTACCAGATCTACGAGGGCGCCGCGCTGCTCGCCGGGGCCAGCCCGCACTTTATCAACTGCGGCGCGACCACGGCTTTCAAACCGGATTTCGCCTCGGTGCCGGACCAGGTTTGGCGCGACTGCGAACTGCTGTATATCTGCACCCCCGGCAACCCCACCGGCGCGCTACTGGAGACGGAAGACCTGCGCGCGCTGATCGAACTTGCGGACCGCTACGACTTCACCATCGCCTCCGACGAGTGCTACTCGGAACTCTACTTCGACGAGGAGCAGCCGCCCAGCGGGCTGTTGCAGGTGTGCGAGCAGATGGGCCGTACGGACTTCGCCCGCTGCGTGGTGTTTCACAGTCTTTCCAAGCGCTCCAACCTGCCGGGGCTGCGCTCCGGCTTCGTCGCCGGCGACGCCGAGATACTGAAAAAATTCCTGCTCTACCGCACCTACCACGGCTGCGCCATGCCGCTGCCGAGCCAGTACGCCTCCATCGCCGCCTGGCAGGACGAACAACACGTGCGGCATAATCGCGCGCTCTATAAAGAAAAATTCACCGCAGTGCTGGATATTCTCGACGGCTGCCTGGAGGTACGACAGCCCCAGGCGGGCTTCTACTTGTGGCCGCGGGTCGGCAACGGCGAGGAATTCGCCCGCGAGCTGTTCCGCCAGCAGCACATCACCGTATTGCCGGGAGCCTTTCTCGCCCGCGAGGCGGATGGCACCAACCCCGGGCGCGAGTATGTGCGCATGGCTCTGGTCGCGACACTGGATGAGTGTATCGAGGCGGCAAAGCGCATTAAAGAATTTTGCCGGTAGATACACCCACAGCCGCGATCGAAAGCAGAAAAACACAGAAAATGGCAGTAAGAAACCTACTGAAAAAAGAGCGGGTCGAGTTCATCCTACAGAAACTGGAGGAACTCTACCCGGAAACCCCGGTGCCCCTGGACCACAAAGACCCCTACACACTGCTGGTGGCAGTGCTCCTCTCGGCCCAGTGCACCGACGAGCGCGTCAACCAGGTCACCCCGGCGCTGTGGGAGCTCGCAGACAACCCGGCGGATATGGCGAAGGTGCCGGTGGAAAAAATCCGCGAGGTCATCCGCCCCTGCGGCCTGTCGCCGCAGAAGTCCAAGGCCATCAGCAAGCTGTCGCAGATACTGGTCAACGAATACCACGGCCAAGTGCCGGAAAATATGGCCGCACTGGAGACCCTGCCCGGCGTCGGCCACAAGACCGCCAGCGTCGTCATGTCCCAGGCCTTCGGCCACCCGGCCTTCCCGGTGGACACCCACATCCACCGCCTGGCCCAGCGCTGGGGTCTGACCAGCGGCAAGAATGTCGCGCAGACCGAAAAGGACCTGAAGCGGCTCTTTCCGCGCGACAAGTGGAACAAACTGCACCTGCAGATTATTTTCTACGGCCGCGAATATTGCACCGCGCGCGGTTGCGACGGCACCGTGTGCGAGATCTGCACCACCTGCTACCCGAACCGCAAAAAACCGAAGATAACCAAGAAGGCCTGACTGTGATCACTCTCTACGGCATCAAGAACTGCGACACCGTCAAGAAAGCCCGCAAGTGGCTGGAAAAGAACGGCATCGAATACCGCTTCCACGACTTCCGCGAGGACGGCATGGCGTCGGTGCCCCTCGAATCCTGGCTGCAGAAGTTCGGCTGGCAGGAGGTACTGAACCGCCGCTCAACCAGCTGGCGCGCACTCGGCGACGAACAGAAAAACGGCATGAATGAAGCCGCCGCGCTGGCGCTCGCCACCGAGACGCCGACGCTGATCAAAAGGCCCGTCACCGTCTCCGGCGAAACCGCCCTGTTCGGCTTCAAGGAAGCCGACTTCTCCAAACTGGTTTAAGAAGTTTCGTAGGATGGGCAAAGCGCAGCGTGCCCATCAAACTGCACTGGATGATGGGTACGCTGCGCTTTGCCCATCCTACAAGAAAACGCAAGACATCGAGTAAACGGGACGAGTCATGAGCGACATTTACAGCATCGGTTTCGGCGTCGGCACCTGCAACAGCAAGGGCGAGTGGCTGGAAGTCTACTACCCGCAGCCGCTGTTCAAGCCCAGTGCGGACATAGCCGCCGCGGTCACCGAGACCCTGAATATTTCCGGCGGCAACCACAGCCTCGCGCTGGACCCGGCGCAGCTGCAGCCGCTGGCGGACAGGCTCGCCGGCGCGGGCGCCGGCGGGCAGGCGCAAATCCTCAAACAGTTCGCCACCAGCCAGCGGCCGCTGGTGGCCGTGGTCCTGTCCACTGACGAGGCGCCGCAGTCGGTGCCCGAGGCCTACCTGAAACTGCACCTGCTGTCCCACCGCCTGGTGAAGCCGCATCAGACCAACCTGGACGGCATCTTCGGCAAGCTGGTCAATGTGGCCTGGACCAACCAGGGCGCCATCGACCTGGAGGAACTGCCGCAGCGCCAACTGGAGGCGCGCCTGAAAGGCGAGCACCTGGAGGTGGCCTGCGTGGACAAGTTCCCCAAAATGACCAACTACGTGGTACCCACCGGCGTGCGCATCGCGCACACCGCGCGCGTGCGCCTCGGCGCCTATCTGGGCGAGGGCACCACCATCATGCACGAGGGCTTCGTCAACTTTAACGCGGGCACCGAAGGCCCGGGCATGATCGAGGGCCGCATCTCCGCCGGTGTCTTCGTCGGCGCCGGCTCAGACCTCGGCGGCGGCAGCTCCACCATGGGCACCCTGTCCGGCGGTGGCAACATCGTCATCTCCGTTGGCGACAACTGCCTGCTCGGCGCCAACGCCGGCATCGGCATTCCGCTCGGCGACCGCTGCACCGTCGAGGCCGGCCTCTATATCACCGCCGGCACCAAGGTGGCGCTGCTGGACGACAGCGGCAAACTGGTGGAGCACGTCAAGGCGCGCGACCTGGCCGGCAAGTCCGACCTGCTGTTCCGCCGCAACTCCACCAATGGCGCGGTGGAGTGTTTGACCAACAAGAGCGCTATTGAGCTGAACGAAGCGCTGCACAGCAACTGACAACACTGGCTCCGAAACAGGAGCGCTGTAGCCGTTTCCGGGGCGGCCCTCTGCCGGGGGCCTTTAGCGGGACACGCCGTGAATACATCCCTGTAGGCTTGTCGGCCGGGTCCCTCCGGCCGACAGTCCCGCCAAAGGCCCCCGGCATCAGTACCTTCGCCTTGGTTCCATATGACTTCCGACCTTTCAATCGAAGGTCATAAGAACACGAAAAGCGAATGCGAAGGCGCTGATACCGGGATTCGTGCGGGACTGTCTGCGAGAGGGACCTCGCAGACAAGCCCCCAGGGATGGGTTTACGGCGTGTCCCGCAAACGAATCCCGGTAGCAGTGCCGCCCCATAATCCACTACGAAGCTCCGACCTAGAAACCCGCCATTGGCACAAAGGAATTACCGCAATGACTCCCACAGTAAAACTGGCCAGCGACTTGATCCGCCTGAGGTCCGTCACCCCCGAAGACGCCGGCTGCATGCCGCTGATGATCGAGCGCCTGGAAAAGATCGGCTTCGAGACCACCTGGCTGCGCCGCGGCGACACCGACAACTTCTGGGCGGTGCGCAACGGAAAAAGCGACGGCCCGCTGTTCGCCTTCGCCGGTCACACAGACGTGGTGCCCACGGGCCCCGAGGAAAACTGGCAGCGCCCGCCGTTCGAGCCGGTGATCGAAAACGGCTACCTCCACGGCCGCGGCGCCGCGGATATGAAGGGTTCGCTGGCGGCCATGGTGGTAGCCTGCGAGGAGTTCGTAGCCGCTCACCCGGACCACAGGGGCCGCATCGCCTTCCTGATCACCAGCGATGAAGAGGGTCCGGCCCACAACGGCAC
Organism: Microbulbifer sp. ABF4_143; assembly: GCF_056160225.1. Taxonomy (NCBI): domain Bacteria; kingdom Pseudomonadati; phylum Pseudomonadota; class Gammaproteobacteria; order Cellvibrionales; family Microbulbiferaceae; genus Microbulbifer; species Microbulbifer sp. ABF4_143. Next base: position 203,969 of record NZ_JBSWWT010000003.1, on the reverse strand, counting down.
CGTCAAGGTGGTGGAGTGGCTGGAGGAACAGGGCGAGAAGATCGACTGCTGCCTGGTCGGAGAGCCGTCGAGCACAGAGCGGGTCGGCGACGTGATCAAGAACGGCCGTCGCGGTTCGCTCGGCCTCGAACTCACCGTCTACGGCGTGCAGGGCCATGTGGCCTACCCGCACCTGGCGGAAAACCCGATCCACAAGCTCGCGCCCGCACTGGCGGAACTCGCCGCCGAGGAGTGGGACAAGGGCAACGACTTCTTCCCGGCCACCAGCTTCCAGGTCTCCAATATCAACGGCGGCACCGGCGCCACCAACGTGATTCCCGGCGAAGTGAAAGTGGTCTGCAACTGGCGCTTCTCCACCGAGACGACCGCGGAGGAACTGGAGGCGCGCGCGCGCAAAATTCTCGACAGGCACGGGCTCAAATACCAAGCCGACTTCAAGCTCTCCGGCCAGCCCTTCCTGACCGCAGAGGGCGCGCTGGTGGAAGCGGCCCAGGCCGCGATTCGTTCCGTTGCCGGCTTCGATACCCAACTGTCCACCGCCGGCGGCACCTCGGACGGCCGCTTTATCGCGCCGACCGGAGCCCAGGTGGTGGAGCTGGGCCCGGTCAACGCAACCATTCACAAGGTGGACGAGTGCGTAAAGGCGGAAGACCTGGACACGCTGAAGGATATGTACCGCGAGATACTCGAGCGGCTGCTGTAATAAGCTGTAATCGCGCGCGCCTGGCCCGGCGCGCGCGCTTTCGACATAATAATTAAAAAACAAATAGAAGCGGGCCTTTCAATGCTGCGAAATCTGATTATCAGCCTTCTGTTGCTCCTCCCATCCGGCGCCTACAGCGCGAGTCGCATTCCGCTGCAGGATCTGGTCAAGCACGAAGATATCCAGCAAGTCAAAATTTCCCCCAAGGGCACGCACCTGGCCATACGCAAACTGTACAAGGGTGAGCGGATACTGGTCTTCATGTCCTTGAAGCCGCAGGAAATCACCGGCGTGCTGCGATTTCGCGGCAAGGAAGAGGTGGGAAACTTCTACTGGGCCAACGACGAGCGGGTAGTCGCTGAGGTCATTTCCCGCAAAGCCGCCCTGGAAGCACCGGTCAATTACGGCTCCCTGTTCGCCATCGATTACGACGGCTCCAGGGGCAAAAATATTTTCGGCTGGGCCGCCGGCGAGCGGCAGACGGGCTCGCGCATAAAGAAGGCGGAGAGCACTTACGCCCACGCCACCATCATCGACGCGCTGCGCGACAACGACAAAGAAATATTGGTATCCACCTATCCCTGGGCACGGGATTGGGAGACTCACGGAGATGTCTACCGGATCGACATCTACACCGGCGTCAGGGACAGGGTAGCCAGCCTGCCCCAGGTTGGCGGGCGAGCCTTTACCGACGGCCGCGGGAATCTGCTGTTCGCAAACGGCACCGACCGCGACGGCAATTTCCAGCTCTACCGCAAAGCCAAGGTGGGCTGGAGCCGGGTCGAAGATCCGCTTCTGGACCGCGCCACCCCGGTGGGCTTCGACGCGGACAGCGGCGACGCCTATCTGGTGCTGGACCGCAAAGGGCAGACGGAACAGTTGATCAAGCTGGACCCCGCCGGCAACTACTCGACGGTATTCCAGCACGATATCTCCGACATCAGCGGCATCATCCACCACCCGGTAACCGAGAAGCCGCTGGGCACCTACCTGCATCCGGACTACCCGGAGGAACACTTCTTCGACGAGGGCGACGGCTTCGCGCCCTTCTTCCGCGGTCTCAAAAAGGCGTTCCAGGGCTACCACATCGCGTTTACCAGCTTCACCGAGGACGGCTCCATGGGCGTGCTGAAAGTGCACGGCGACCGCCTGCCCGGCGACTATTTCCTGGTAAATATGCGGTCGAAGAAAGTCGACTTCCTGCTCTCCTCCGCCGAGTGGCTGGATCCGGACCAACTCAACCCGATGCGCGCCGACGCCTTTACGACGGAAGACGGACTGCGCATCGGCGTCTACCTGACATTTCCGCGCGAGCAGACGGAGGACTTGCCGATGGTGGTGATACCCCACGGCGGCCCCCACGCGAGGGACTACTGGGGCTACGACCGCCAGGCGCAGATACTGTCCCAGAACGGCTATCTGGTGCTGCAGGTCAACTTCCGCGGCTCCACCGGCTACGGCGATCACTTCTATTCCGCCGGCGTGCGCCAGTGGGGCGGAAAAATACAGCGGGATATCGCCGATGCGGTCCACTGGGCGGTGGAGAAAGGCTACGCGGACCGCGACCGCGTGTGTATTTTCGGCGGCAGCTTCGGCGGCTATTCGGCGCTGATGAACCCGATCCGCTACCCCGATCTCTACCGGTGCGCCGTCGGCTATGTCGGCGTCTACGACCTGGAAATGATGTACCGCAAGGGAGATATCCAGCGCCGCGACCGCGGCATCTCTTACCTGAAGAGGGAATTGAGCGAAGACAGAGACTTTCTGCGCGAACACTCGCCGCTGTACAACACCGAAAAACTCGATCTGCCGCTCTTTATCGTCCACGGCGGGCAGGACGAGCGGGTGCCGGTAGAGCACGCGGAGGCGCTGCTGGAGAGGCTCGAGGAGGACGGCAAGCAGGTTAAAAGCCTGATAGTGCCGACTGAGGGGCACGGCTTCTACAGCGAGGAAAACAATCTGCGCCTCTACACCGAGCTACTCGGCTTCCTGGACCGGCATATCGGCGTCGGATCCGCGGAAAATACGCGGGACAACTGACCCGGGGAGCGGCCGGCGTTTCGCCGGCCGGGGCAATCAGTGCAGGCGGCCGTGGCTGCCGCCGTTGCGCTCCACCGCCTCGTAGGCGTGGGTCAGCACAAAGTAGTAGATCACCTGCGGCTGCCCCTGAACCTCGGCCACCAGGTCGAAATTGTATTCCCCCTTCTCGCCGGGAGTGACCTGCACCGAGGCCACATGCTCGGGCTCGATAAACAGCTCCGCCACCGGGCGCTTGCCGCGCATCACCTGCACCAGCAGCGTGCGCACATCCTCCTCGCTGAAGCGCCAGTGGTAGTCGTCGTCATCGTAGATGACGGAGTCGGCGGTGCCGGCGCGCACTATGCAGTTGGGGTGCTCCGTCAGCCAGGGCCAGAATTCCTTGAAAGAGAGGGCGTTTTTCATAGATCGATCGGCCGTCCGCTCAGTCATCCAGCTGCACCACACTGTCGGCGCCGCCCTCGAGGCCGAACGCCTCGGCGATCTGCCGGCACCAGCGGTTCAGGCGCTCGCCGGTCAACTCCTCCTGCTGGTCTTCGTCGATGGCGAGGCCGACAAACATGCCCTGCCCTTCGATCTCCGCCTTGGAGGCTTCGAACTCGTAGCCCTCGGTGGACCAGTGGCCGACGATGGTCGCGCCATTGGCGACGATCACATCGTGCAGCATACCCATCGCGTCGAGGAAGTAGTCGCCGTAGCCGAACTGGTCGCCGAGGCCGAACAGCGCCACCGTCTTGCCGCTGAAGTCTATCTCCTGCACATCCTCCCAGAACTCCTCCCAGTCCGACTGGATCTGGCCGAAATCCCAGGTGGGAATGCCGAAAATCAGCTGATCGTAATCGGCGATCTCCAGCTGGGTGACGTCGGCGATATCGTGCACATCCACCCGATCCTCGCCCAGGCGCGCGCGGATGCGCAGGGCCACCGCCTCGGTGTTGCCCTCGTCACTGCCGTAAAACAAGCCGATTTTTCCCACAATCACTCCTCTTCGCCTGCGAACTCTATGAGCGGCGGCGTATTCTCCCAGCAATGGCGGGGCGCGGCAAGCGAGGGGTAGTCGGCAGGGATTGCAGGGGTGGGTCCTGTGCGCGCCCGGCTAAAAAAGCCCCCGCGGCGCGGGGGCAAGGGGCTATGAATCCATCGGGCCGTTGGGGTAGAAAGGCGCCCGATCGATCGCACAGGAGGAGGGGTTTGACTACTGGTCGTCGAGCCCGCGCTCGCGGTGCGCCTTGCGACGCTCTTTGCGCTCGGCCTTCAGCTGCGCCAGCTTGGCCTTCTGCGCATCGGTCAGAATGGCCTCGAACTGCTGGCGCTGCTGGTGCATCCGCTGCATCTTGGCCACCTTCAGTCTGCCGAGCTCAGCGCCGAGGCTATCCAGGGTGGCCTGGTCGGCACCCGACTCTATAGCCTCGCGCAGCTGTTTGTGCAGTTCGCGCATCTGCTGGCGCTGCGCCCTGTGCTGGGCCCGGACGGCCTCGCGGTTGGCCTTGAGCTGCGCCCTCTGGCCCTCGGTCAGGTCCAGTTCCTCGGCCATGCGCTCAAAAAAATGTCCCTTGGCGTGGTCGGGGCCGTGCCCGCCGCCGTGGGCCATAGTGACGCCCGGCGCCGCCAGTGCGCCGGCCAGTACCAGGGTGCCCGCGATTGCTTTCCAGTTCTTCATCGACCTTTCCTCTCGCTTGGTGTCGGTAGATGCATACTAGGGTCGCGCCGCGTAAAGGGGGGCAAACCGCGGTAAACATTTGTTAAGAACGGTTAAAGGCCGAAGCGCGGGGCGCAAATGGCGCCGGGGCTTTGCATATAATGACCGCACGCAATCCGAGAGCACACCATGAGCCGTATCCTACTGGTCGACGACGACACAGAACTGACCGATCTGCTGCAGGAGTTCCTCACCGGCGAGGGCTTCGAGGTGACCGTGGCCAACGACGGCGGCCGCGGCCTGGAGCTGGCCCAGAGCCAGAGCTTCGATGCGCTGGTGCTGGATGTGATGCTGCCGGTCTACAACGGCTTCGACCTGCTGCGCAAACTGCGCGAGGAGGCCGGGCCCGCGAGCCGCTCGCTGCCGGTGCTGATGCTGACCGCCAAGGGCGACACCGTGGACCGCATCGTCGGCCTGGAGATGGGCGCCGACGACTATCTGCCCAAGCCGTGCAATCCCCGCGAACTGGCCGCGCGCCTGCGCGCCGTACTGCGCCGCGGGCGCCCGGCACCGGAGGGGGCGGACGGCAGCCTCTGCAGCGGCCCGCTGCGCCTGCTGCCGTCCGAACACCAGGGCTACTGGAACGAGCGCCTGCTGTCGCTGACCGGTGCTGAGTTCTCGGTGCTCAAGGTACTGGTGCAGAACGCCGGCGAGGTGGTCAGCAAGGAGGTGCTGACCGAGACGGCCCTGGGGCGCAAGCTGATGCCCTACGACAGATCCATCGATGTGCACGTCAGCAATATCCGCAAGAAACTCGCAGAACAGGGCGCCAGCCGCGACCTGATCATCAATATCCGCGGCGCCGGCTATATGCTGACCAAGAGCTAGGGGCCGATGCGCAGCCTCTTCTGGAAGATGTTCGTGGGGGCCTGGTTCACCGCCATGGTGATGGTGGTGACCACCGTCTACGTCACCCACGTGCGCGAGTTCGGCGATCCACGCCACGAGGACCGCTGGGAAAGCCAGGCGATTTTCCGCGACCTGATGCGCAACTTGAGCCGCACCCGCCGCCACGGGCCCGAGCACTTCCGCTTTTGGCTCGAGGGGCAACCGGCAGAGGTGCAGGAGCGCATTTTCGCCCTCGACGTCGACGGGCGCGAGATGCTCGACCGCCCGATTCCGCGCGATATGGCGCCGCTGTTTGCGAACCTGAGTTACCGCAACCGCGAGTCCCACGCCCTGGTGGAAAACAAACCGACGGTGGGCCTCTTTATGCCACAGCGCGGCGGCTCCAGCCTGAGGATCGCCTTTATCGCCGGCAAGAGCAAAGAGGAACTGCTGCTGAGCTTCCTGTGGCGCAACTTCTGGCCGATCCTGCTGCTGTCCATGCTCGCCTCCGGCGCCGCCTGCTACTGGCTGGCGCGCTACCTGAGCCGGCCGCTGGACCAGCTGCGCGCGGCGACCCGCCGCGTCGCCGCCGGTGAACTCGACTACCGCGTCGCCCCCGCCCTGCACAGCCGCGGCGACGAGCTGGCCGATCTGGCGGGGGACTTCGACTCGATGACCGCGCAACTGCAGGAATCCATGGCCGAGCAGCGCCGCCTGATCAAGGATGTATCCCACGAACTGCGCTCGCCGCTGGCGCGCCTGCAGGTGGCGCTGGGCATCGCGCGGCAGAAGAAGGTCCCGGGGCTGGACGCGGAGCTGGACAAGATCGGCAAAGCCGCCGACTACCTGGAGGATATCATTGCCGACGTCCTCTCCCTTCCGGTGGCCAGCCAAGACCGCAGGCCGCTGGACGACGTGGTGGAAATCAACAGCCTGGTGGAGGCCCTGCTGGAGGATCTGAAGGGAGAGGCCCGGGAAAAAGACCTGCGCTTCGAACTGAGCGCCAGCGGCGGGGAACTGTTGGTCGCGACCCGCGGCAGCTCACTGACCGCGGCGCTGGAAAATATCCTGCGCAACGCCATCAAATACAGCCCCGCCGGCGGCAGCGTCGCTATCGACATCGATACCGCGCAGGGGTTTTGCCGAATCCGCGTCACCGATTCCGGCAGCGGCGTCGCCGAGGAGGAGCTGGAGGCGATCTTCCGCCCCTTTTACCGCACCGACAGCGCGCGCACGCGCGAAAGCGGTGGCTTCGGCCTCGGCCTCGCGATAGCCCAGCGCACCATCCTGCACCACGGCGGCAGCATCAATGCGAGCAACGCCCCCGCCGCCGGCCTCTGCGTGGAGATAAAACTGCCGCTGTTGCTGATCGGCGACTAGCGGGCTGCTGAGTCCATCCCCGCCCTTTTTCCAGCCGGATTTGCGGCGCAAGCCCGCAAACCCTCCGCGACAGAGCGGGCACTGGCGCGCTCGGTCTGCACTCCGAGCATCCCGGCCAGGGCATTGATAATTGCCGGGCGATCGCTGAATATTGCCATGCGGCTGCGGTTTGAGCCTCCCTTCCACAACAAAAGGGCCCCGCTATGCGCTGGATACTCTACATTCTTGTTTTTCTTGCCCTGCTGCTGCTCGCCGGTTTTCTGTTTCCGCGCGAGGTGACACTGGAGCGCAGCGTCTATATCGCCAAGCCACCGCAGGTGGTTTTCCCCTACGTCAACAACTTCCGCAATTTCAACAACTGGTCGCCCTGGTATCAGCTGGATCCGGACACGGAATACGAATACACGGGCCCGGAAGACGGCGTCGGTGCGAAAATGCGCTGGAGCAGCGATAACCCCAATGTGGGCAGCGGCAGCCAGACCATCAGCGCCAGCGAGCCCTACTCGCTGGTGCGCACCGAACTGGATTTCGGCGAGCAGGGCAATGCCACCGCCGAGTTCCAGCTCCAACCCCAGGGCAGCGGTACCAATATCACCTGGCAGTTCCGCAGCGATATGGGCGGCGGTCCCATTGCGCGCTGGATGGGGCTGCTGGTGAAAAAAATGGTGGGCGACTCCTACCAGCAGGGGCTCGAGAAACTGAAAAACCTGGTGGAGTCCGAGGCCGCCGCGCCGGCGGAGGACATCGACAACGGCTCGGATGCGGAGCTGCCGTCGGATACCGACGACGCCATGGGCGCGGATCCGGGCGGCGTGGAGTCGGATATGGAGGATCACACACTCGAGGAGGAGGGCGAGGAGCCTATCGAGGAGAGCCACTGAGGCGAGCTGCGAAAAGAACAGCGAAACTCGAAGCGAGGACCCCGCTGCCGGGACAGCCTTGCGGGGCTGTCTGCGACAGGGACCTCGCAGACAGCCTACCGGCTAGCGCCTGCGCGGCGCCGGTGCCGGCGACTTGCGCAGCTTGCGCCGCTGGCGCTGCAGGCTCTGTTTTTCCGCCTGGGTCAGCGGGCGCTGTCCCAGCTTCGGCAGCCCCGCGGTCACGCACAGATCGTCGATTTCCCGCGGCTCCATCTCTATCCACTGGCCGACGCGCACGTGGGACGGAATAAACACGCTGCCGTAACGCACCCGCTTCAGGCGGCTGACGCGCACGCCCTGGGATTCCCACAGGCGCCGCACCTCGCGGTTGCGCCCCTCCATCACCACGCAGTAGAACCAGCGGTTGTTGCCCTCGCCGCCGCTCTCGACGATATCGGTAAAGCGCGCGACACCGTCGTCCAGCAGCACACCGGTCAGCAGGCGCTTCTTCATGTCGTCGTCCACCTGCCCCTGGATTCGCACCAGGTACTCGCGATCGATCACCGATGACGGGTGCATCAGCTTGTTCGCCAGCTCGCCGCTGTTGGTAAACAGCAGCAGGCCGCTGGTGTTGAAGTCCAGGCGGCCGACGGAAATCCAGCGTCCGGAGCGCAGGCGCGGCAGGCGGTCGTAGACAGTGGGGCGCCCCTCCGGGTCGTGGCGGGAGCAGATCTCACCCACCGGCTTGTTGTACAGGATCACCCGGCAGCGGTTTTCCTCCGCCGTCGGCAGGCGGCGGCCGTCGAACTCGATGCGGTCCTCCGCGGTCACCCGCTCTCCCAGTTCCGCCACCCGGCCGTTGACCGTCACCCGGCCCGCCTCTATGGCGCGCTCCATCTCACGCCGCGAACCCAGGCCGGTGCGCGCGAGGACCTTCTGCAGTTTTTCGCCCTGAGGCGAAGTATCTTCACTCATGAGGTGGTGTTTTCCACTTGCGACTCTTGCCGGGCCTCACCATCGGATTGCCCGGAATCCATCTCTTCGGCGGCCGCCATTTCGTCGGCGCCCGGGCTCTCCCCGGCGCCGTCGGTTTCATTGTCTGGCGCAAACAGACTGCTCGGCGGCAGCTCTGCGGACAGGGAGGGCGCGGCCTCCTCGCCGCCGTCTGCGGCTTGCGGGGACTCCCGTTCGAGCGCCTCTTCCGCTTCGATCTCTTCCGCTTCGATCTCTTCCGCTAGGGCCTCCGCTGCCTGCGGCTCCTCGGACTGCGCGTCCGCCGCTGCTTCGGGGTCATCCTGTTCGGCGGAGGCGTCTTGCCCCCCGTCCGGATCGGCGGCTTCGGCCGCATCCGCCCGCGGCTCGCCGGAATCCGCACCGCCGTCCGCGCCCTCGCCCCGCTCGGGCCCCGCCTGCTGGTCCAGGTCCAGCGCCTGGTTCAGGCTTTCGATATCGCGGATCTCCGCCAGGGTCGGCAGATCGTCCAGGGTGCGCAGGTTGAAATAGTCGAGGAATTCCTTGGTGGTCGCATAGAGGGACGGCTTGCCCGGCACATCCCGCTGCCCCACGACCTTGATCCAGCCGCGCTCGGACAGCGTCTTGACGATATGGGAGCTGACCGCCACGCCGCGAATCTCCTCGATATCGCCGCGGGTGATCGGCTGGCGGTAGGCGATAATCGCCAGTGTCTCCAGAATCGCGCGGGAGTACTTCTGCGGCTTCTCCTCCCACAGGCGATTGACCCAGGGCGCCAGGTCCTCGGGCACCTGGAAGCGCCAGCCGCTGGCCACCTGTTTCAGTTCGAAGCCGCGCTCGCCGCAGCTTTCCGCTATCTGATCCAGCACCGCTTTCAGCTCGGACTTTTCCGGGCGCTCGCCCTCGTCGATCAGCGACAGCAGCTTGTCCTCGGAGAGCGGTTGACCCGCGGCCAGCAGGGCGCCCTCGACGATACGGCGCAGTAATTCCGGAGCGATTGTCATCTTCTTTCTAATTTCTAACCTTACAGGGGGGCCAATTCGGCCTCCGACTCTTCCGCCGCCTCGGCGGCTTCCTCGCCCTGGCCGGCGGCGCGCACATGGATCGGCCCGAAGGCCTCGTTCTGCACCAGCTCCACCAGGGACTCTTTCACCAGTTCCATCACCGCGAGGAAGGTGACCACGACGCCGAGACGCCCCTCCTCCACCGTGAACAGGCTTACGAAGGGTACAAACTGGCGGTGGCGGATTCGGTCCAGTACCTGGGTCATGCGCTCGCGGGTGGAGAGTTTCTCCCGCTCCACCTGGTGGCTCTCGAACATATCCGCGCGCCTGAGCACCTGGGCCAGAGCGACCAGAACCTCTTTCAGGTCCACCTCCGGATCCGGGCGGGTGATGCTGCGATCGGGCCCCTGGGCGCTGGCCTGGTGGATATCGCGGCCCATGCGCGGCATCTCGTCGATATCCTCGGCGGCGGTCTTGAAGCGCTCGTACTCCTGCAGGCGGCGGATCAGGGCCGCGCGCGGATCCTCGCCCTCCTCTTCCTCCTCCTGGGGCGGGCGCGGCAGCAGCATGCGCGACTTGATCTCCGCCAGCATCGCGGCCATCACCAGGTATTCCGCCGCCAGCTCGAAACGCATCGCCGTCATCATCTCCACATAGGCCATGTACTGGCGGGTGATATCGGAGACGTTGATCTCGAGAATATCGAGGTTCTGGCGGCGGATCAGGTATAGCAGCAGGTCCAGCGGGCCCTCGAAGGCCTCCAGAATCACCTCCAGCGCGTCCGGCGGGATATACAGGTCGGAGGGCAGCTCCGTGAAGGCCTGCCCCTGAACCACCGCAAAGGGCATCTCCCCCTGGCGCGGGGATGGGTCGGCGGCGGACTCCGCGGGCGGGTCGGCGGTGTCTTGCTGCGCCTCGGCGGCGGCCGCGACTTCCGCCAGCACCTGCGCTTCCGCCTCGGCTAGTAACTCTTCACTGGACACCCTGCCCACCCTCGCTGATCGTCGACGTCAAAAGTGCAAACGCGCGATTATACATCGGTGCGCGGTCTTTTTAGCCGATTATTTCATCGATAGCGCCGCAGCCCTGACGGATCAGCACCGGCTCGTCGCCGGTGAGGTCCACCACGGTGGTGGCCTCCAGGCCGCAGAAGCCGCCGTCGATCACCAGCTCCACCTGGTGCTCCAGGGTGTTGCGGATATCGTAGGGATCCGTCAGCGGCTGCTCGTCGCCGGGCATGATCAGGCTGCAGCTCATCAGGGGTTCGCCGACCGCCTCGATCAGCGCCAGCGCGATGGGGTTGTCGGGCACGCGCAGACCGATGGTCTTTCGCTTCGGGTGCAACAGGCGCCGTGGCACCTCGGCGGTGGCGGGCATGATAAAGGTGTAGGGCCCCGGCGTGTGGTTCTTCAGCAGGCGGAACATCTGGTTGTCCACCTTGGCGTAGCTGGCCAGCTCCGACAGGTCGCGGCACATCAGGGTGAAGTTGTGCTGCTTGTCCAGCTGGCGCAGCGCGCGGATGCGCTCCACCGCCAGCTTGTCACCCAGGCGGCAGCCGATCGCGTAGGCGGAATCGGTCGGAAACACGATCACACCGCCCGCGGCGACGATTTCCGCCGCGTGACTGATCAGCCGCCCCTGAGGATTGTCCGGGTGAATCTGGAAAAACTGCGCCACAAATGCTCCCCCTTGCATCGATCTTTCTCGCGGGCTCCCGGCCCGTACAATTGGGGCTAAGTGTGCCACAGATACACAGTGCAAGGCAGCCATCTCCGGAACCTCTACCGGCCCGGCCTGGCGCATTTGCGCGGCGCGCAGTGCCCGCTAACCGCGCCAGAGCGCCCACACCGGCCGGACGCCCTCGGGCAGTCGCGCGCAGCCCAGTTCCCGCCACGGCTGCTCCGGCTGGTGAAAGTCGCTGCCGACCGAGCAGTAGGGCACCGGCCGCCCGGTCTCCACCGCCACCGACTCCAAAAGCGCGCGCAGTTCGCGGGTCTGCACCGGGTTCTGGCGGCCGCACAACAGCTCGACCGCCTCGCCACCGGCCTCCAGAAACGCGCACAACAGGCGTTGCAACTGGGTCCGTGTCAGGCCGTACTTCAGCGGGTGCGCCAGCACCGCGGTGCCCCCGGCGGCGCGGATGCTGGCGATGGTTTCCGCCAGCTGCGGCCAATCCACCGGTACATCCCCCGCCTTGCCCGCGCCGAGATACCGCTTGAAGGCGCGCGCGCCATCCGCCACATGGCCCGCCTCCACCAGCCAGCGGGCGAAGTGCGGGCGGCCGATAACCCCGCCGCCGGCCAGTTTGCGGGCGCCGTCGAGCGCGCCTTTGAGCCCGCGCTTCTCCAGCCGCGCGGCGATCCGCTCGGCGCGCTCGCGCCGCAGCCGGTCGCGCAGCGCAATGGCCGCGCGCAGATCGGTGGATGCGGGGTCGATATTGAGGCCGACGATATGCACCTGGCGCCTGCCCCAGCGGCTGGAAAACTCGATTCCCGGAAGAACCAAAACGCCCAACCGGTCACCGGCCTGGCGCGCTTCGGCCAGCCCGCCGGTGGTGTCATGGTCGGTGAGCGCCAACAGGGTCACGCCCTGACACTTCGCCCTCGACACCAGCTGTGCAGGGCTTAAAATACCGTCTGATGCGGTGCTGTGGCAGTGCAGATCCACCAGATCGGCGTCCGCATTCACTGACAGGGCTTTTCTCAAAGGGCTCTCGCTCAGATTCACACGCATCGGGTAGTGAAACCCGGTTTGAACAATTGCCGGATGCCGCTGTCACAAGGGCACCCGGCGGATTCAGGGATAAGGCCCCAAGCGAAGGCTTGCCGGTGCAGGCCCCGGGGAAGCCAGAGTCTGACAGCGGCACCGTCAGCCGGGAGGCTATTTTGAATATAGGGTCCAGTTTTGCGGCCCTGCAATGCGCTTCCCGCGGGCATTATCACCGGAACCAGGCATGACCGAAACCAACCCGACGACTCCAGTTTCCGAGCAGCAGCCGAAAAAGCGCGAGAGCCTCCTCGCGAATCTGCTGCTCAACATAGTGATCCCGACGCTGATCCTGACCAAGCTGTCCGGCGACGACTGGCTGGGCACCAAGTGGGCCATTGTGGTCGCCCTGGCCTTCCCGCTGATCTACGGTCTGCGCGATCTGCAACAGTCCGGCAAAGTCAACTTCTTCTCCGCACTGGGCGTGATCAGCATACTGCTGACCGGCGGTATCGGCCTGCTGGAGCTGGACGCCGAGTATATCGCGATCAAGGAGGCGGCCATTCCGGGCCTGCTCGGCATCGCCACCGTGGCCTCCCTCTACACCCGCTGGCCGCTGGTCAAGACGCTTCTGTACAACGACAGGATTCTCGACACCGGCAAGATTGCCCGGGCCCTGGCCGGCAACGGCAACGAGGGCGCCTTCGAGCGCACCCTGCAGCAGGCCTCCTGGATGATTGCCGGCTCCTTCTTCCTGTCCTCGGCCCTGAATTACCTCCTGGCCAAGCTGCTACTGCAGAGCCCGCCCGGCACCGAGGCATTCAACGAGGAACTGGGCAAGATGACCGCGCTCAGTTTCCCGGTGATCGCCCTGCCGGCCACCGCAATCCTGATGCTGGTCCTCTTCTTCCTGTTTCACCGCATCGGCAAACTGACCGGCCTGAAGCTCGAAGAAATCATCGTCCAGCAATAGAGCCGAAATTCCAACAACAACAGTTCCGACAACAACAGTTCCGACAACAACAGATAAGAGCACGAGTGACACATGTGGTACGCGATCATCAGTGAAGATGTAAAAGACAGTCTGCCGCTGCGCAAGGGCGCGCGCGCCGATCACCTGGCGCGCCTGAACCGCCTCAAAGACGAGGGGCGGCTGCTGATCGCCGGCCCCCACCCGGCGATCGACAGCGAAGACCCGGGTGAGGCCGGCTTTAGCGGCAGCCTGGTGGTCGCGGAGTTTCCGTCGCTGGAAGAGGCAAAAGCCTGGGCGGACGCAGATCCTTACGTGGCCGCGGGTGTCTACGAATCCGTCACCGTAAAGCCGTTCAAGCTGGTGCTCCCCTGATTCTCAACCACTTACCGATAAAAAAAGCTGTATCACAATGATGAAACAACTGACCGGCCTCACTGCCGCCGCCCTGCTCGCCACCTGTGCGCCGTCTATTGCGCTGGGCGAAGAGATCCGCTATATCACCGACCAATTGCATGTACCCATGCGCTCCGGCAAGGGCAACGAATTCCGCATACTGCACCGCGGCCTGCCCAGCGGCACCAAGCTGGCCCTGCTGGAAGACGCCCCGGACGAGGGCTGGGCCCGCGTACGCACCCCCGGCGGCGAGGAGGGCTGGGTGCGCCGCCAGTATCTGGTGTCCGAACCCGTGGCCGAGATCAAGCTGAAAAAGGTGCAGGCCGACCTGGCCCGCTTCGAGGAGATGGACCTCGGCGGCGAGGTGCGCCGCCTGGAAGAGGAAAACCGCAAGCTCAACAGCGCGCTGAGCGCGCAGCAGGAGAGATCGCAACAGCTGGAAAAAGAGCTGAAAGAACTGAAGACCCTGTCCGCAGACGCCATCGCATTGAACCAGCGCCACCAGAAACTGCTGCATCAGCACGAGCTGCTGAAGCAGGAGCAGATAATGGCGGAGGCGGAAATACAGCGCCTTTCCGGCAGCGAGACGCAGAAGTGGTATATGTACGGCGCACTGTCCGTGGGCCTGGGCGCTATCCTCGCCATGATCGCCCCGCATATGCGTCCGCGCCGGCGCCGCTCCGAGTGGGCCAACTGATTTATTAACCCGGCAAATGAAATTTGCGCGGGTTAATGCGGTACAGGGATGTGCCGCCGCCGGCCGCCGGCCGGCGCGAGCCCTTGAAATTCAAGAAGATCCGCGCATCTTCGCCAGTATTTCAAGGGCGACAATCAAATATTTCAGGGCCGAAGGCGCCGCGGAAGCGGCTGGACCGAAATATCTGATTACCAAGTTAATAGTGCGGAATCCATTCACGCCCCCTGGGGAACCTCTGAATAATTCCGCAATGCCTCTGCGGGGCTTGCAGAGGTATCGCGGAATTATTCAGAGGTTCCCTAGACTGGGGGGCGCCTTGCGGACCCCAAACGAAAAAAGAGACAAGGACGATGCGCAGACTATTCGCCATTTTCTTGAACTGCCTGCTCGCCATACCCGCGCTGGCCGACAATCCCCGGGTCGAGCTGAAAACCGACCTGGGCAATATCCAGGTCGAGCTGTTCCGGGACGAGGCGCCGGCCACGGTGGAGAATTTTCTCGCCTACCTGGACAGCGGCTTCTACAACGGGGTGATTTTCCACCGCGTGATTCCCGGCTTTATGGTGCAGACCGGCGGGCACACCTTCGATTTCCAGCTCAAAGAAACCCGCGCGCCGGTGGTCAACGAGTCCTCCAACGGCCTCAAAAACCTGCGCGGCACCCTCGCCATGGCGCGCAAGAATGACCCGGACAGCGCCACTTCCCAGTTCTTTATCAACCTGAAGCACAACCGTCACCTGGACGCGACCGAAGACAAGCCCGGCTATACCGTATTCGGCAGGGTGACCCAGGGCATGGACGTGGTGGAAAAGATCCTCGAGGAACCGCGCGGCCTCTACCGCGCCTTCCCGCAGGCGCCGAATGTACCGGTGCGCATCCTCAGCGCGAAGCGCATTGACGACAACGCCGTTGCCGGCGGCAAAGACCAGGGAGAGTGATCGGTGATAGCCCTCAGTGTGAACCTCAATAAAATCGCCCTGATTCGCAACTCCCGCGAGGGCAACTACCCGGATGTCGTCGCTCACGGCCGCATCTGCCTGGATGCCGGCGCCCAGGGGCTGACGGTGCATCCGCGCCCCGACCAGCGCCATATCCGCCCCGGCGACGTGCGCGACCTGGCCGGGCTGTGCCGGGAGCGGGAGGGCATCGAATTCAATGTCGAGGGCAACCCCTTCGCCGAACCCTTGCGGGACTACCCCGGTCTGATGCCGCTGGTGCTGGAGACGCGACCCGATCAGTGCACCCTGGTACCCGACAGCAACGACCAGCTCACCTCGGACCACGGTTTCGATCTGAAGCGCGACGGCGCCCGCCTGGAGCCGCTGATCGCCAGACTGAAGGACGCCAACATCCGCGTCAGCCTGTTTATGGACCCGGATCTCGAGCAGATAAGCCTCGCCAGGGAAGTGGGCGCGGACCGCATCGAACTCTACACCGGCCCCTACGCGGCGGCGGTGGCCGGGCAGAGCGCCGATGTGGAATCCATTTTTGCCGCCCACTGCGCCGCCGCCGAACACGCGCGCCAGTTGGGGCTGGGAATCAACGCCGGCCACGACCTGAATCTGATCAACCTGCCCCGCTACCGCACCCTACCCGGCCTGCAGGAGGTCTCCATCGGCCACGCGCTGACCGTGGACGCCCTCAATATGGGGCTGGACAACGCGGTGACCGCCTATCTGAACTGCCTGTCCGGCAACTGATGGACAGCGCCGAAAACCCACCGCCCGGCCTGAATATCATCGGCGCCGGCAAGCTGGGCAGGACCCTCGGCCGCCTGTGGCAACAGGAAGGCGTTTTCCAGATCCGCTCGGTGTGCAACCGCAGCGAGCGGAGCGCCGCCACCGCGGTCGCGTTTATCGGCGCCGGCACCCCCTGCCCGTCGGTGGACGCCATGGCGGACGCGGACTGCTGGCTGATCGCATGCGGCGACGGGCAGATTGCCCCCGTCGCCGGGCAGGTCGCCGCGACGCTGACCCGGCGGCAGGCGCGAAACGCCGTTGTATTCCACTGCAGCGGCGCCCTCGGCTCCGAAGTTCTGACCCCCTGCCGGCCGGCCGCCATCGCCAGCGCCCATCCGGTGCACAGCTTCGCCGACCCGGCCGCGTCCCTGCGCAGCCTGCCGGGCAGCAGCGTCGCCCTGGAGGGGGATGCGCGCGCAGTGGCGACTCTGCAAAGCGCATTTTCCTCAATCGGCTGCGAGACGCTAACCATCGCGCCGGAAAACAAATCCCTCTACCACGCAGGTTCGGTGTTTGCCTGCAATTATCTCACCGCGCTGATGGACCTGAGCCTGCGCACATTTTCCGCCGCGGGCATAGACGCGCGGCAGGCGCTGGCGCTGCTGAAACCCATAGTGCTGCAGACGGCGGAAAACAATATGCGGCTCGGCCCGGAAAAGTCCCTCACCGGCCCCATCGCCCGCGGCGACCTGCAGACGGTCGCCTCGCAACTGGACGCGCTCCAACAGACCGACGCACGGCTCGCACAATGCTATCGCCAACTGGGCCTGGCCTGTGTAGAGTTGGCCCGGCGCGGCCAGCTGTCCGAGCGGGACGCGGCCGAACTGACCCAACTGCTGAGTGAACCGCCGCAGTAAAAGGCTCTCGATCCATGGCTAAAGGCTCCCCCCAAGACTCGAAAACATACCTGCAAAAGCGCGCCTTCTACGACAGCCTGCTGACCATCTATGGGCGCAAGCCGGTGCTCGAAGCGCTGGAGGACCTGTCGCTGCCGGTCTACAAGCTGCACCTGGCCGAGAGCAACCGCCGCGACCAGTTGATCGCCCGCATCGAACAGCTGGCCACGGAACGGCAGATCGAAATCGCCCACTGGGACCGCAAGGCGCTGTCGCGGATATCCCGCAATGCCCGCCAGGACCAGGGCGTCGCACTGGATCTGGCCCTGCCCCACTACGGCACCACCGACGCCTTCCTGAAGCGGGGCAGCGACAAGAACTACCAGATGCTCGCGCTGGACGGTATCACCAACCCGCAAAACCTCGGCATGATCATCCGCTCCGCCTGCGCCGGCGGCATGGACGGCATCATACTGCCGCGCAAGGGCTGCGCGCAGATAGATCCGCTGGTCATCAAGGCGAGTACCGGCACCCTGTTCCGCATGCCCCTGCTGCGCTGCGAGCGGCTCGCCCCGGCACTGGCCGAATTCAAACGGCGGGGCGCGCGCATCTGCGGCCTCTCCTCCCACGCGCAGATGTCCCTGGCGGAGCTGGACGGAGACGCGCCCACCATCTTCGTGCTGGGCAACGAAACCCGCGGCGTCAGCGAGGACGCGGCCGAACAGTGCACCCAGCTGCTGCGCATCCCGATGCACAACGATGTCGAGAGCCTGAACGTCGCGGTGACCGCCGCGCTGATCAGTTTCAGGCACCAGATCTGACGCAGGCCGGCAGCCACCCCGCTCCGCTCGAGCGCCGATTGTCATAAATCCCCACCCGAAAGAAGCTTTTCGCGTCAATCTTGTGAAAAAGTTGACTCGATAAGCTACAAGTTGTTTGGGAACAAAATACCCGTCTACGAATGGCGCTTGGGATGAATTCCCCGTACGAGCCGCGTATCCAATAAAATTCGAATAAGGATGTTTCTCTATGCGACTGCTTCTCTCCCTGATTGCGTCGGCGGGACTCGCCGCTGCACTGCCGGCCGCGGCCGAGGGCCCTGAAGACGGCTACTTCGATCTGACCCCCTACATCAGCCGCGTCGACAAAGACCGCAATACCGAACGCCAGGCCGGCGGTCTGCGCGCCGCCTACGGCTGGGGCTGGACCGGTCCCTGGTACTCCGAGGTGCAGGTCTTCGGCGCCATCCTGGAGACAGAGGACTTTGCCAAAACCCAGGGCTTTTCCGACCAGACGGACTTCTACATGTACGGCGTCGGCTTCGATGTGGTGTACAACTTCGGCGACCGGGACGGCTATACCCCCTACCTGCTGGGCGGCCTCGGCGCCGTCTACGACGACGTGCTGCCGGACAAGGACGACACCACCAGCGCCTTTGTCAACTTCGCCGCCGGTATCACCACCCAGGAGATATCCCGCCGCGGTGTGCGCCTGCGCGGAGAGGTGCGCTACCTGCACGACTACTTCGAGAGCGGCATGAACGACTGGCAGCTGGCCTTCGGTATCAGCATTCCGCTGCGCTGCCCGCCACCCACTATCGCCGCGGCGCCGCCGCCGGATCGCGGCCCGGTGGAGGTCAAGCTGACGGACTCCGACGGCGACGGCGTACTCGACCGGGACGATCGCTGCCCCGACACACTGCCCGGCGCCCAGGTGGACAGCGAGGGCTGCGTCATCGCCGATCAGGTGATCACTCTGGAAAATATCCACTTCGAGTTCAATTCCGCCACCCTGACGCCTATGGCGCAGAATGCTCTGCTGCGCGTGGTCCGCGCCCTGCGCAACCAGCCCGACAGCGCAGTCGAAATCGCCGGCCACACCGACAGCCAGGGCAACGATAACTACAACCTGAGACTCTCCCAGAGCAGGGCCGACTCGGTGCGCGCCTTCCTGATCAAAAACGGCATTGACGCCGCCAGGCTCACCGCCAACGGCTACGGCGAGCAACAGCCGGTCGCCTCCAACGCCACCGAAAGCGGCCGCGCGCAGAACCGGCGGGTGGAGATGCGCTTCCGCTAGGGTCCGCTCACAGCAAACTCAACGACCGCGGCCCGGCCAGCGCCGGGCCCTCCCCTCTCCCCGCACCGCCCCTGTCGCCACGGAACAAAAAATGGTCCCCGCTTGGACAAAACCCCATTCCTGGTCTACCCAGTCCACAGAAACTGTGGATATCTCTGTGAACAATACGCGGGAAAATGCCGCCAGGGCCCGTGGCGCCGTTGTAACCCTTTTGTGAAGAAATTTTAATCAAAGCGAGAAGTGTTTAAAAATCAATGGGTTACAAACCGTAGTAAATCGGTCTTGACAAAAAGCAGGGCTAAATGCCGCCCGTAATCGCCTGTAATTTGTCTGTGGAAAGCGTCGCCGCAGCAGCCCAGCGGATCTCTTGTGCCGGGCCGCCGGAAGCCTGCGCCCGCTCGCGGGGACGCGGGAAAGATAGTGGCCAAAAAAAAGCCGCAGTCCGGGGACTGCGGCTTTTTTATCACCTCTCGTCTGTGCGCCTTATTCCCACTCGATGGTGGCCGGCGGTTTGCTGGACACGTCGTAGACCACGCGGGAGATATGTTCTATTTCGTTGATAATGCGGTTGGACACCTTCTCGATCAACTCGTAGGGCAGGTGCGCCCAGCGCGCGGTCATAAAGTCCACGGTTTCCACGGCGCGCAGCGCGACTACGTATTCGTAGCGGCGGCCGTCGCCGACCACGCCCACGGACTTGACCGGCAGGAAGACCGCGAAGGCCTGGCTGGTCTTGTGGTACCAGTCCGCCTTGTGCAGCTCCTCGATAAAGATCGCATCCGCCTCGCGCAGAATATCCGCGTATTCCTTCTTCACTTCGCCGAGAATACGCACCCCCAGACCCGGGCCCGGGAAGGGGTGGCGGTAGACCATATCGTAGGGCAGGCCCAGCTCCAGGCCGATTTTGCGCACCTCGTCCTTGAACAGCTCGCGCAGCGGCTCCACCAGTTCGAACTGCATATCCTCCGGCAGGCCGCCCACATTGTGGTGGGACTTGATCACATGCGCCTTACCGGTCTTGGCCGCGGCGGACTCGATCACATCCGGGTAGATGGTGCCCTGAGCCAGGAACTTCACGTCCTCGAGCTTGGCCGCCTCCCGATCGAACACCTCGATAAAAGTGTTGCCGATAATCTTGCGCTTGGCCTCCGGATCGCTCTCACCGGCGAGGCGCGACAGGAACAGCTCCTCGGCATCGGCGCGGATCACGCGCACCCCCATGTTCTCGGCGAACATCTGCATCACCTGGTCGCCCTCGTTCTTGCGCAACAGGCCGTTGTCGACGAAGACACAGGTCAACTGGTCGCCGATGGCCTTGTGCAGAAGCGCCGCCACCACCGAGCTGTCGACGCCGCCGGACAGGCCCAGCAGCACCTTGCCGCTGCCCACCTGCTCGCGCACCTTGGCGATGGAGTCCTCGATGATATTGGCCGGCGTCCACAGCTTTTCGCAGCCGCACAGCTCGATCACGAAATGCTCGTAGATACGCATGCCCTGCAGGGTATGGGTCACCTCCGGGTGGAACTGCACACCGTAGAAATTCTTCTCGGCACAGTACATACCGGCAATCGGGCAGGACTCGGTGGAAGCCATCAGCTCGAAGCCCTCCGGCATCTTCACCACCTTGTCGCCGTGGCTCATCCACACGTCCAGCAATGCGCTGCCGTCTTCGTCGATATGGTCCTTGATATCGTGCAGCAGCTTCGACTCGCCCTCGACCTTTACCTGGGCGTAGCCGAACTCGCGGATATTACTGCCCTGCACTTCCCCGCCCAGTTGATGCGCCATCGTCTGCATGCCGTAGCAGATACCGAGCACCGGCACGCCCAGCTCGAACACCACCTGCGGCGCGCGCGGCGAGCCCGCCTCCGGCACCGACTCGGGGCCGCCGGCGAGAATGATGCCCCGGGGGTTGTACGCGCGTATCTCCTCCTCGCTCATATCGAAGGCGCGGATCTCGGAGAAGACACCCAGCTCGCGCACGCGACGGGCGATCAGCTGGGTGTACTGGGATCCGAAGTCGAGGATCAGGATGCGGCTGGCGTGGATATCTTGGCTCATGGCTCTCTCGATAACATTGTGAAAAAACAGCAAACGGACCCCGAAAGGTCCGTTTGCGGCTTAAAACTGCGTATCCGTCATCCCGGTCTGTGCCGGGATGACACGAACAAACTTATCGCCCGCCCACCGGATAGTTGGGCGCCTCCTTGGTGATCTGCACGTCGTGTACATGGGACTCGCCCATCCCCGCGGCAGTCACGCGCACAAATTCCGGACGGGTGCGCATGGTTTCTATATCCACGCTGCCGGTATAGCCCATGGCGGAGCGCAGGCCACCCATCATCTGGTGCACGATCACCGACAGCGGCCCCTTGTAGGGTACGCGGCCCTCGATGCCCTCCGGCACCAGTTTTTCCGCGCCCTTGCTGGCGTCCTGGAAGTAGCGGTCGGAGGAACCCTGGGTGCGCGCCATGGCGCCGAGGGAGCCCATGCCGCGGTAGGACTTGTAGGTGCGGCCCTGGTACAGCTCCACCTCGCCCGGCGCCTCTTCAGTACCGGCAAACATGGAGCCCATCATCACCGAGTGGGCGCCGGCGGCGATCGCCTTGGAGATATCGCCGGAGTAGCGGATACCGCCATCGGCGATCAGGGGCACACCGGTGCCCTCCAGCGCCTTGGCCACTTCCGCGATGGCGGTGATCTGCGGCACGCCGATACCGGTGACGATGCGGGTGGTGCAGATGGAACCGGGACCTATGCCCACTTTTACCGCGTCGGCGCCGGCCTCCAGCAACGCGCGCGCCGCCTCGGCGGTGGCGATATTGCCGCCGATCACATCCACCTGCGGGTGCATCTGCTTGATACGGCGCACCCGCTCGATCACATTGCGCGAGTGGCCGTGAGCGGTGTCCACCACCAACACGTCCACGCCTGCTTCCACCAGCGCCGCGACCCGGTCGTCGGTATCCGGGCTGGTGCCCACCGAGGCGCCGACGCGCAGGCGGCCATCGCTATCCTTACAGGAATTGGGGTACTGCTCCGCCTTGTTGAAGTCCTTGACGGTAATCAGGCCGCGCAGTTCGAACTGGTCGTTGACCACCAGCACCTTCTCGATGCGGTGCTTGTGCAACAGTTCCTGGACCCGCTCCGGCGCCGCGCCTTCCGGTGCCGTCACCAGGCGCTCGCGCGGGGTCATGATGCTGGCGACGCTGGCGTCCAGGTCGGTCTGGAAACGCACGTCGCGACTGGTGACTATGCCCACCAAGTTGCCCTTGTCCATCACCGGCACGCCGGAGATATTGTGGTGCGTGGTCAGCGCGATCAGCTCGCGCACCGTGGCATCGGACTCGATGGTGATCGGGTCCTTGACCACACCGGCCTCGAACTTCTTCACCGCGCGCACCGCCAGCGCCTGATCCTCGATGGACATGCTCTTGTGAATAATGCCGATACCGCCTTCCTGGGCCAGGGCGATGGCCAGGCGCGACTCGGTCACCGTGTCCATGGCGGCGGACACTATCGGGATGTTCAGGGTGATATTGCGGGACAGTTTGGTCTTCAGACTCACGTCTTTGGCGGTCACCTCGGAATAGCCGGGCACCAGTAGGACGTCGTCAAAAGTGAGAGCTTCGCGCGCGATGCGCAGACCGGAATCAGACATGGACACTCAAACCTCGAAAGAGCGGGATTGGGTATCGGCGCGATTATAGCCGCAACTTCGCCGTCCGCAAAAGGTTATTTGCCGGAAATAGCGGGATAACCGGCAAATCACTTTACGCGGGCAAGCGTTGCTGCAATATTGGCCCGCCAAATCCACTTACGCGAGACTGAAATGCTCACCAGTGCCCCCAAGCCCAACGCCAACCGCAGTGTCCTGTCGGTCAGTGATCTGAACCGGGAGGTCAAGCAGCTGCTGGAGAGCAGCGTGCCGCTGCTGTGGGTCGGCGGGGAGATCTCCAACTTCGCCGCGCCCAGTTCCGGGCACTGGTATTTCACGCTGAAGGACGCCCGCGCCCAGGTGCGCTGCGCCATGTTCCGCGGCCGCAACCGGGCCGTGGCATTCCGCCCGGGGAACGGCCGCGAGGTGCTGATCCGGGCCAGGGTCAGCCTCTACGAGGGGCGCGGCGAATTCCAGCTGATCGTCGAGCACATGGAGGAAGCCGGTTTCGGCGCCCTGATGCGCCAGCTGGAACAGCTGAAGGCCCGGCTGCAGGCCGAGGGGCTCTTCGACCCGGCGCGCAAGAAGCCGCTGCCGTACCTGCCCGCCAATATCGGCATAGTCACCTCCCCCACCGGCGCCGCGATCAGGGACATGATCCAGGTGCTGGGGCGCCGCTACCCGGCCGCCACTATCGAACTCTGGCCGGTGCAGGTGCAGGGCCAGGGCGCCGCACAGCAGATCGCCGACGCGATTGCCAGCGCCTCCCGCAGCGGTCGCCACGACCTGCTGATCGTCGGCCGCGGCGGCGGCTCACTGGAGGATCTCTGGCCCTTCAACGAGGAGGTGGTGGCGCGCGCGCTGGCCGCCTGCCCCATTCCCACCATTTCCGCCGTGGGCCACGAGACGGACACCACCATCGCCGACCTGGTCGCCGACCTGCGCGCACCGACACCATCGGCCGCGGCGGAAATCGCCAGCCGCCACGCCGCCGAACTGCTGCAGACCCTGGATACCTACCGGCGGCGGCTCGTCCGCGCCGCCCAGCTGCAGCTGCGCCACCTGCGCCAGCAGGTACAGCTCACCGGCAACCGCCTGCGCCACCCGCGAGAGCAGCTGCACAACCGCGCCCAGCGGCTCGACCACCTGGAACTGCGCCTGCGCGCCGCCGGCCGCCAGCACCTGCAGTCCCGCCGCCGCGAGCTGCGGGCGGCGCTGCGCGCCTTCGCCCACTGCCACCCGGAGCGCAGCCTGCAGGCGGGCCGCGACAGGCTGGCGCAGGCCAGGCAGCAGCTGCAGCGCAACCTGCGGCTGCTGCTACAACAACGCGGCGAACGGCTCGACCACACAGCCCAGTTGCTGCACAACGTCAGTCCGCTGGCGGTACTGCAGCGGGGCTACGCGATTGTCCGCGACCGCGACGGGCAGGTCGTCAAAAGCACGCGGGAGATTCGGGCGGGGCAGGCACTGGAGGTGCGGCTGGCGAGCGGCGAATTTACCGCGAGCGTGGAAAAAATATCCCGCTGAACACCGGTAGCGCGCAACTGCGGCGGGATAACGCCACACTATAATTCCGGGCGTAGATGGCTGACGGAGCGGTCTATGCTGAGTCGTTACACTGGTATCCGCCTCCTCAACGCGACGCTGCTCACAGCAGCCGCGCTGATTCTGGTGCTCGCCACCGCCTGCGGCAAGCCCGAGCGCAAGATCGGGGAAACAGCGCCGGCGGAGGCGCCGGAGCCCCCGCCCGCTGAAGAGCAGCGCAGGTTCACCAACTACACCGAGACCGGCGATCTGGGCGCCCTGAAAAAGCGCGGCATCATTCGCTTTGCCAGCTTTTCGTCCCCCCTCGTCGATCAACTGCCGCGCTCGGCCATCGTCACACAGCGCCATATGCAGTTGGCTACAGATTTCGCGAAAAGACTCAAGCTGGAAGCCGTTTGGATCGATGCCGAATCCCCGCTGCACGCCATCGCGCTGGTGGAGAGCGGCAAAGCGGACATCGTCGCCGACAACTTCACCGACACAGAGGAGAGGCGCGAGCGGCTGAATTTCTCCCAGCCGATATTCCATATCGAACAGAAGCTGATTACCGGCCCGCGCGGGCCGGAGATCGACGATCCGGAAAATTTGCGCGATCTGAAACTGATCGTTCTCGAGGGAACCACCCACGAGGCCACCGCCAAACGGTTGATAGCGGAGCACCCGGAATCCAATCTGACACTGCAGGTGACCCCCTACAACGACGACCTGGACCGGTTGATGGACCTGGTCAACGAGCAACCGAGGCAGGTGGCCATTTTGGACAGCAACGAGGCGGAAGGGATGCGCGAGTATCGCGACGACGTGCGCATCGGCGCCGCCGTCTCCGAAAAAGAGAGTATTGCCTGGGGCCTGCGCAAAGATTCGAAGCGCCTGCTCACAACCCTCAACAACTTTCTGACCCGACACCTGGTTACCGGGCGAGAGGACCGTGTCACTGACTGGAAACAGATCAAGAAATCCGGGCTGGTGCGGCTGCTCACCTATAACGGCCCCAGTTCCTATTTCCTCTGGAAGGGGCTGCTGATGGGCTTCGACTACGAACTCGCCAAGGCCTTTGCCGACAAGCACAAACTGCAACTGCAGGTGGTGGTGGTCCCCTACGACGAGGACCTGACCGACTGGCTGAAGGCCGGGCGCGGCGACTTCGCCGGCGCCTCCACGACCATCACCGACCGCCGTATACAGGAAGGCGTGAGGTTCACCACCCCCTATATGGAGACCCCGGAACAGGTCGTCAGTCACAAGGACAAACCCAAGATAGAGAAGGTTCAGGATCTCGCCGGGCGCACCCTGACCCTGCGCGCCTACTCTCCCTTTATCGATACCGCCAAGGCAATCCGGGACAGCGGCATCGACGTCGAGATCAAAATAGCCCCGCCCCAGATGTCGCAGTCACAGATTTTCAACATGATCTCGGACGGGCTGCTCGATGCCACCATTGCCGACAGCGACGCGGTGAAGATCGAGGCCTCGCTGCGCCCCAACCTGGTCGCCGGCACCCTGCTCGGCGACCCGCAACCCCAGGGCTGGATGGTCCTGCCGCAAAACTGGGAACTGCTGCGGAAACTGGACGACTTCCTGAAGGAATACCGCAAGACCGACAAGTACCAGCGGCAGCTGAAGGCCTATTTCCAACCCAACAAACGCTTCACGCAGCGGGTCAAGGCGCGGGTGATCCCGGGGGAGAATCTCTCTCCCTACGACAAGCTGGTCAAGGATTACTCCGTGGATTACTCGTTTGACTGGCGCATGGTCGTGGCGCAGATGTGGCAGGAGAGCAACTTTAACCCCAAGGCCGTCTCGCCGGTGGGCGCCCAGGGACTGATGCAACTGATGCCCGCCACCGCCGAAGAGATGGGCTTTCCGCCGCCGGTGTTCGAGCCGGACCGCAACATCAATGCCGGCGTCAAATATCTGAATTGGGTCAGAAACAGATTCGACCCCACGCTGCCTACGGCGGACAAACTCTGGTTCACCCTCGCCTCCTATAACGCCGGCTACGGGCACCTGCTGGACGCGCAGCGGCTGGCGAAAGAGCTGGGTCTGGATCCGAATGTCTGGTTTGGCAATGTCGAGGTGGCCATGCTGAAACTGTCGGAACCGCGCTATTTCAAGAAGGCCCGCTACGGCTATGTGCGCGGCGCTGAGCCGGTGCAGTATGTGCGCAATATCAGCAACCTCTACAAGGCCTATGCCGAAGTGGCGAGCGGAGAAATCAGCGCGCGCCCGCCGCTGCGGAAAAAAACGCCCGAGGAAGTCACCGAGCGCCGCGACGGCGGCGGCAACAGCGCGACCGGACAGGGGAACGCGCCATAATTGCAGAAATCGCGCTCTCCGCATCCACCGAGCGGAAAAGCGCCTTCGGCCGGCGCGCAAACGCGGTTACAGGGTCAGCACAATCTTGCCGATATGGGAGCTGGACTCCATCAGCCGGTGCGCGTCGGCAACCTTTTCCAGCGGAAAAGTGGCGGCAATCTGCGGGCGGATCTCGCCCGCTTCGATCAGCGGCCACACCCTGGTCTCGAGCGCGCGGGCAATCGCCGCCTTCACCTCCGGCGGCTGCGGCCTCAGCGTGGAGCCGGTGAGCGTCAGGCGCTTCAGCATCACCGGCAGCATATTGACCTGCACACTGGCCCCCTGCAGATAGGCGATATTGACGATGCGCCCGTCCCGGGCGGCCAGTTGGATATTGCGGTCGATATAGTCGCCGCCGACCATGTCCAGTATCACATCGGCGCCGCGGCCGCCGGTGGCCTCGCGCACCACCTCGACGAAATCCTCGCACCTGTAGTTGATCGCCCTTTCCGCCCCAAGTTTTTCACAGGCAGCACACTTCTCCGCGGAGCCGGCGGTGGCGAATACGCGCGCGCCGAAACTGCTCGCCAGCTGGATTGCGGTGGTGCCTATACCCGAGGAGCCGCCGTGCACCAGAAATACCTCGCCCGCCTGTAGCTGCGCGCGGTCGAACACGTTGCTCCACACGGTAAAGCAGGTCTCCGGCAGTGCCGCCGCCTCGACGTCGGACAGGCCCCGGGGAATCGGCAAACACTGATCCGCCGGCACGGCGACGTATTCCGCATAGCCGCCGCCGTTGGCGAGCGCGCAGACTTTGTCGCCCGGCCGCCAGCGCGCCGCGCCATCGCCGACGGCTGCTATCTCCCCGGCCACCTCTAGCCCCATGATCGGCGATGCGCCGGGCGGCGGCGGGTAGAAGCCCATACGCTGAACGATATCCGGCCGGTTGACACCCGCGGCGGCCACCCTGATCAACACCTCGCCCGCCGCCGGCGCAGGCTTTTCTCCCTCCGCCAACCGCATTACCTCGGGGCCGCCGTGTTCCGGCAAGTCGATAAAACGCATGAATTGCTCCGTTACAAATAAGATCGCGGCCAACGGCCGCTCCTACAAAGTCTGATCAGATATTGTAGGAGCGGCCGTTGGCCGCGATCAAAGTTTCCGCAGGGAGGCGGGACTGAATTACAACTCGTAGGTCAACTCAACCCCCAGGACCCGCCCCTTGTTCAGCGGCGTGAAACTGGCGCCGACACCGCCGAGTGTCGGCGGCAGCTGGGTGTTGTTGCCCTCGCTGACCTCGTCGAGCATGTTTTTGCCGAACAGCGCCAGGCGGTAATTGCCGGCATCCGGTGCGAAGCCGATGCTGAAGTCGAGCATATCCACTTCCGACAGCATACCGCGGTTGTTGTCCGTATAGGGGGACGCGTCGCGGTGGTTGAAGTTGATGCGCGAGGTCAGGGTGCCGGCGGAGCCCAGGGCCAGGTCGTGCACCAGACCGACGCCGTAGGTCCAGGGCGCCAGGCGCGGTATATCCAGACCCAGATCGACTTCGTTCACGAGGCCATCGCCGCTGATATCGCCGTTGATGCTGTCGTAGTCGCCGTCGACATAGCCGAGGTTGACGGAGAACAGCAGGCTGTCGCTGACCGCCGCCAGGGCCTCGAACTCGGCGCCGCGGATAGTGGCGTCGGCGGTGTTGCGGATAATCTGCGCCACACCGGTCTGGGCGTCCGGCAGATTTTCCTCGCGCTGCATATCGTCGACGGTGTTGTGGAAGACCGCCATATTGGTGCGCAGGCGGCCGTCCAGCCACTCGGCCTTGGCGCCTATCTCGAAGCTGGTCTGCTCCTCCTGGTCCGTGACCTGCGGCAGGTACGGCATGCCGGTCGCCGGATTGATACCGGCGTTGCGGAAGTTGTAGCCGCCGCTGCGGAAGCCCTTGGTCCAGAAGCTGTACAGCTGGGCCTCGTCGCTCAGGTTCCACTGCAGGCCGATCTTGGGCGTAAAGGCACTCCAGGATTCGCTGTCCTCGAAGTCGTAGGCGGCGCAGCCGTCGAGGGTGCAGAAGTTGAACGGAATCGAGGCGATCTTCGCATCCTTGTCCTCGGTGGAGTAGCGGCCGCCGAGCGTCAGCACCCAGGCCTCATTCAGGTCGATATCCGCCTGGGCGAAGACACCCAGCGCCTGGTGATCCTGTACCCCGCCGCCGGTAATGTCGATCGTTCCACCCGCCAGCAGCCGGTTCTCCAGATAATCTATCTCCTGACTGAACCAGTAGACGCCGGTGGTCAGCGCCGTGGCGCCGAAGCGGCCGGCGTAGCGCAGCTCGTTGGAGAGCTGGCTCTGTTCGATAGCGGTGTTGGCGTGGAAGCCGAAGACCGGCAGCGAATCGATATCGCCGAGACCAATGGCATCGTACTCACGCCAGGCGAGGATATTGGTGATGGTGCCGTTGCCGAAGTCGACATCCTGGTTGAACTCGGCGATCACCTGGCTCCACTCGTCTTCCTGGTAGCCCTCTTCGTCCTGGGCCACCTGGAAGGAGTCCTCGCCGTTGTCCCAGTCGCTGATACCGAAGGCGCCGGCAATCTGAGTCGCGCTCGCAGCCGGCACCGGTCCCATTGGGGTCGGGATAACAGTGGGCGCAAAGCCGCGGTTCTGCGCCACCACCCCGTCGGAGTCCATCTTGCCGTGTTCCATCCGCACCAGCAGCTCGGCGCTCTCGCTCAGCTGCACACTGAAGCTCGGGCGCACAAACCAGGTGTCCGAGGCGCCGGCGTTGTCGTTGCCGGTGGCCAGGTTCTCAAACCAGCCCCGGTCGTTGTTGTAATAGGCGGTCAGGCGCCCGTTGACGCTGTCCGAGAGGGCGCCGTTGACGGTCATCGCGGCGATACTGTCGAGGTTGTCGGTGGTGGACACCTTGAAGCGGCTGGAGAAGTCGTCGCTGGGTTTCGCGGTTCGGATCACCACCGCGCCGCCAGTCACATTGCGGCCGAACAACAGCCCCTGGGGGCCGCGCAGCACCTCGATCCCCTCGAGGTCAAACAGATCCGTCACCACGCCGGCGTTGACGCCCAGGTACATGCCGTCGACGAAAACCCCGACGGTGGGGTCGATGGACGGAATGGAGCTGTTCACTCCCAGGCCGCGCACGGTGAAGTTGGCGGTGTTCTTGACGGTGCCCACATCGTCCAGTTGAACATTGGGCATCTTGAAGGCGAGGCTCTGCAGGTCTTTGGTCTGCAGCGCGTCGAGCTGATCACCGGAATAGGCGGTGGCGGCGACCGGCACCTCCTGCAGTTTCTCCGCCTCGGCGCGCTTGCGCGCAGTGACTTCCACCTCTTCCATAATGGTGCTCACCGCACCCTCGGCGGCGTGGACCGCGCCGATACCGCTGGCCAGCCACAGGGTGGCGACCGAGCAGGCGGAAACCAGCGTCGAGTGACCTATCGAATTGAACGGACGTCCCATCTTTCTCTCTCCATTGCTTTATTTTTTTATCGTCAGCAACGGACCTACGGCGATCGGTACCGCCTCCCCCGGCTCTATATTTTTGTTTTCCGGGGAATCTAACCCTAAGACCGCGCTGATACCGCGTCACCGCCCCTTTCGCAACGGCGGTGACGTTTGAAGGTTACAGGGTCACCCCCAGCAGCGAAAGTCAATTTGTCGTGAACGGCGGTATAAATAGCCCGGTTAGTGCGGTTAGAGAGAAAAATTCCTGACACGGGATGGTTGCCGTTTGCGGTGGAAAATCGGCTGCACCTTTTGCGTGCATATCCGGGGACATTCGGCGGCGCACAGGCGCCCTCATTCGGTGCATCCGGCAATACACTTTTCGCCGGAGCAACAAATCCGGCAGCCGGGGGAATCGATCACCTATTTATCGAAACGGAAAGCCCCAGGACTACCCGGCCCTGTACCCGTACAACCAGCGCGCCGTCCCCGGGCCGATATTGCGCACCGAGTGGCGCGCGCCGGCCGGGATAAACACCTCCTCGCCGACACCCGGCCGCGAGGCACACCCGTCGATCTCCACTTCCAACCATCCCTCCACCGGCATCAACAGCTCGTCCTCGCGGTGTACGAAATCCTCCCAGCGCTGTCCGGGCGGGTCCACCCACAAGTCGCAGCTGAAGCCCCGCTCGGACCAGGCGGCGGCGACGGTCTGTGTGTCGATCATCGGACTTCTCCGCAGTCGCGCGATCAGGGGGACAGCCTCTCCACCTGCCACTGGCCCGCCTCCCCGGCGCGGTAGATAAAGCGGTCGTGCAGGCGGCTGGCGCCGCCCTGCCAGAACTCCACCGCGTCCGGTATCACGCGGTAGCCGCCCCAGTAGTCCGGCAGTGGAATTTCCCCGTCGCCGTACTGGGATCTGGCCGCATCGAACTGCTGTTGCAGCAGCTCCCGCGACGCCAGGGGTTCGCTCTGCCGCGAGGCCCAGGCCGCGAGCTGGCTGTCGCGCGGGCGGGTGCGGAAGTAGGCCTCGGCCTCCTCCCGGGGTACCTGTACGGCGCGGCCGTAAACGATGACCTGGCGCTCCAGCGACTGCCACGGGAACAGCAGCGAGACCTTCTCGTTGGCGGCGATATCCCGCGCCTTATGGCTTTGCAAGTTGGTGTAAAAGACGAAACCGCGCTCGTCGAAGCCTTTCAGCAACACGATGCGCTGTGACGGCTGGCCGCTGGCGTCAGCGGTGGCCAGGCACATGGAACTGGGGTCTGGGAGCTCCGCCTCCACCGCCTCGGCCAGCCATTGGCGGAACTGCTCCACCGGTGTCGTTTTCAGATCCGCGCGGCGCAGGCCGCCGCGCAGGTATTCCCGGCGCCATTGATCGATTTCCATCGCGATACTTCCTTGGTTGCTCGAAAGCCAAGTGTACTTAGTCTGCCCTCTTTTCCCAATGACCTCCGCTGTCGCACAAATTTCCTTTCGCGCACCGCCGCCATTTTCAAAATTTTCTGCGATTTCGCCGCCCTGAATGCAGACTCTGCGGGCG
The DNA here is from genome assembly GCF_056160225.1 of Microbulbifer sp. ABF4_143. Classification (NCBI taxonomy): domain Bacteria; kingdom Pseudomonadati; phylum Pseudomonadota; class Gammaproteobacteria; order Cellvibrionales; family Microbulbiferaceae; genus Microbulbifer; species Microbulbifer sp. ABF4_143. The sequence goes on along the minus strand of NZ_JBSWWT010000003.1, from coordinate 172,566 downwards.
CTTGCAGCCCTTCCCACGGCCCGCTAGGCTCGTTGCATTTTCGAGCGAACAAGGAATCAGCGGATATGTCCTCTGCCCCCACTTGCGCCCAGGTATTGATGCGGCTGCTGCGCGAATACCAGGTGGAAAAAGTCTTTGGAATTCCCGGTGTACACACCATCGAGCTCTACCGCGGCCTGCCCGGTAGCGGGCTGCAACACATCACCCCGCGCCACGAACAGGGCGCCGCCTTTATGGCGGACGGCTACGCCCGCGCCAGCGGCAAGCCCGGTGTCTGTTTCCTGATCACAGGCCCGGGGCTGACCAACGCCGCCACCGCCATGGCCCAGGCCTACTCCGACTCGGTGCCGATGCTGGTGATCACCGCGGTCAACCGTCGCGAGGATCTGGGGCTCGGCCGCGGACGCCTGCACGAGCTGCCACGCCAGAGCGACATCAGCCGCGGCTTCTGTATCTGGCAGCACTCGCTCACCGGAGCGGAGCAGCTGCCGGAAGTGATGGCGCGCGCCTTCCAGCTGCTGACCTCCAGCCGCCCGGGCCCGGTGCATATCGAGATCCCGATCGACCTGTTCCCGGCGCCCATGCCGGGGCGACTGGACGACTACCGCGCCTGCCCGCCGGCGCAGCCGCCCGCCGCCGCACCGGCGGCGGTAGAGACAGCCGCAGACTGGCTGCAGAAAGCCGAACGCCCGGTCATCCTGCTCGGCGGCGGCGCCCAGGCGTGCGGCGCGGAGGCCACCCTGATCGCGGAAAAACTGGCCGCGCCGGTGTTCCTGTCCCTGGCCGCCAAGGGCATCGTCGACGAGCGCCACCCGCTGTGTGGCGGCGCCAACCTGAGTTTCGACTGCGCCCGCAAACGGGTGGAGAACGCCGATGTGGTGCTTGCCGTGGGCACCGAACTGGCGGAGACGGACCGCAACCTGGTGCGCGACAACTACCACTTCAAGGGCAAGCTGATCCGCGTCGACATAGACCCGGCGCAACTGGTCTGCAACGCCAACCCGGACCTGGCCATCTGTGCCGACGGGGCGCAGACGCTGGCGCAGCTGAACGCCGCACTGACACCCCGGAGCGAATCCGCGCGCGCCGCGGCGGAGCGGGAAGTCGCGCAGATAGTGCAGAGATGCCGCAGCGAATGGTGGCCCGGCTCCGAGGAGCGCTTCCCCTGGGTCGAGGCGCTGCGCGCCGCGCTGCCGGAAGACGGCATACTGGTGACCGACTCCACCCAACTGGCCTATAACACCAACCACGCGCTGCCGCTGTACAGCGCGCGCAGCCATATCACCTGCACCACCGGCTACGGCACCCTGGGCTTCGCCCTGCCGGCGGCCATAGGCGCAAAACTCGCCGGAGGGCGCGACGTACTGGCGCTGATCGGCGACGGCGGCCTGATGTTCACCCTGGGCGAGCTGGCGGTGGCGGTGGAGCAGCAGCTGCCGCTGCCGCTTCTGGTGTGGAACAATGCCGGCTACGGCGAGATCCGCGACTTTATGGACGAGGCCGAGGTGCCCCAGGAGGGCGTGAACCTGCGCACACCGGACTTCGTCGCCCTGGCCAAGTCCTTCGGCGCCGAGGGCTGCCGCATCGACCGGCCGGAACAGCTGGCGGGCGCGGTGGCCGAAGCCCTAAAGCGGAAGACGCCGACCCTGATCGAAATCACCGCGCCGTAAAAACGCCCCTGGGCAGGAGCGGCCGCTGGCCGCTCCTATAAAAACCCGATTTGAGCCCTGAACAGAGAGCAACCATGACAGATTTCAGCAAACTGCACACCGACAAACTGTATATCAACGGCGAGTGGCGCGACTCGCTCGGCGGCGACAGCCACCCGGTGATCAACCCGGCCACCGAGGAGGTCATCTGCGATGTGGTGCAGGGCTCCGCCGCGGATGTGGACGAGGCGGTGAAGGCGGCCCGCGCGGCCTTCAAGAGCTGGCGCAACACCAGCGCCGCCGAGCGCGCCGCTTTCCTCAACGCCATTGCCGACGGTATGGAAAAGCGCAAGGAGGACCTGATCCAGGCGGTGTCCCAGGCGCTGGGCTGCCCGGCCCATATCACCAAGTGGCTGCACGTGGACGGCCCCATCTACGCGGTGCGCTACTATGCCGAGCGCACCGGCATCATGGAGCAGACCGAGAAGGTCGGCCACTCCCTGCTGATCCGCGAGCCCATCGGCGTGTGCGGCTTTATCACCCCCTGGAACTACCCGCTGCACCAGTTCGTCGGCAAGGTGGCGCCGGCGCTGGCGGCCGGCTGCACCATGATCGCCAAGCCGTCCGAGATCACCCCGCTGCAGGACTATGTGATGGCGGAAATCATCGACTCCGCCGGCCTGCCCCCGGGCGTGTTCAACCTGGTGCCCGGCGCCGGCCCCATCGTCGGCGCGGCCCTGTCGGCGCACCCGGATATCGACATGGTGTCCTTCACCGGCTCCACCCGCGCCGGCGTGGAGGTGGCCAAGGCCGCCGCGCCCACAGTCAAGCGCGTGACCCAGGAGCTGGGCGGCAAGTCGCCGCTGATCATCACTCCGGACGCGGATCTGGAAGCCGCGGTGCGCTGGGGCTGCGAGGATGTATTTATCAACAGCGGCCAGACCTGCACCGCCCTGACCCGTATGCTGGTACCGGCGGAGCGCTACGAGGAGGCGGTGCAGATCGCGAAAAAGGTCGCCGAGGAAGTGGCACTCGGCACAGGCCCCGACGCCTTTATGGGGCCGCTGTCGTCGGCACGCCAGCGCGACATAGTGCGCGGCTATATCGAGAGGGGTGTGGCCGAGGGCGCGCGCCTGGTAACCGGCGGCGCCGAGGCGCCGGAGGGCTTCGAGAGGGGTTTCTATGTCAAGCCGACGGTGTTTGCAGACGTCAGCAACGATATGGCCATCGCGCGCGAGGAGATCTTCGGGCCGGTCACCTGCCTGATTCCGTACCGGGACATGGACGAGGCCATCGCCATCGCCAACGACACCGAGTACGGTCTCTCCAGCGGCGTCTGGGCCAAGGACGCCGAGAGTGCACTGCCGATCGTGCGCCGCATCGAGGCGGGCCTGTGCTTCGTCAACGGCGGCGAGTTCAATTACGATGCGCCGTTCGGCGGCTACAAGCGTTCCGGCAACGGGCGCGAATTCGGCGAAGCGGGCCTGGAAGAGTTTATCGAACTGAAATCCGTGCAGCTTCCCGCATAAAATCCCACGCCACCCGCCCGCAGGGTGGCGCGGTTGACGGCCCATCCCCGCCCCGCTATCTTTGCCCCCACATCCAGAGAGTGGCTGACGCCAACGCCAACCTGCCGACCGGGGCAAGGTGGTTTCCCTTTCGCAGTATGCAGAGGGGATGGGACTCGACAGTGCCAATTGAAGGCACCGGGTAATCCAACCGGATAAGCGAACCGCAATTCGCCGCTTCCACGTCAGCCCTCCAAGCGTTTTACTCAAAATATGAGTATTGGAGGGAGCATGTCCGAATCACAAATTTCCGGCAACGCCAGTCACAGAGACGTTATCGAAATCCAGATCGCCACCCAGCGCGAACGCACCGCCGTGCGCGCCGTGCGACGGGCCGACCGGCAGCTGCTGTGGCAACTACTGTTCGACACCGCGGAAGAGGCCTTAAAATTCGCCACCAACTGCCGCGCCAGCGAGCAGCCGGTAACGGCCCAAAAGGCCTGCGAACTGGCGGGATGAACTAGAATCGATGGGCACGCTTCGCTTTGCCCATCCTGCGCCCCGTCCCTCTTGTAGGACGGGCAAAGGAGCGAAGCGACCTGCCCATCAAGTGCCACAAGCACGCCCAGCTAAGAAAGCGCTAAATCGAGGAGCCGATAACAACACCATGTCCAAGCCAGAACAATTCTTCCAGCACCTGCGCGACGAACTGAAGCAGATAGAGGCGGACGGCCTCTACAAGCGCGAGCGCATCATCACCTCCCAGCAGGCCGCGCAGATCCAGGTCAACAACGACACCGAAGTGCTGAACTTCTGCGCCAACAACTACCTGGGCCTGGCCAACCACCCGGACCTGATCCAGGCGGCCAAAGACGGCCTCGACCAGTACGGCTTCGGCATGGCGTCGGTGCGCTTTATCTGCGGCACCCAGGACATCCACAAGGCGCTGGAATCGCGCCTGTCGGAATTCCTGCGCACCGAGGACACCATCCTCTACACCTCCTGTTTCGACGCCAACGGCGGCCTCTTCGAGACGCTGCTGGGCCCGGAGGACGCGATTATCTCCGACGCCCTGAACCACGCCTCTATCATCGACGGCGTGCGCCTGTGCAAGGCCAAGCGCTACCGCTACGCCAACAACGATATGGCGGACCTGGAAAAGCAGCTGCAGGCGGCGGACGCCGAGGGTGCCAAGACCAAGCTGATCGCCACCGACGGCGTCTTCTCCATGGACGGTGTTATCGCGGACCTGAAGCGCATCTGCGACCTGGCGGACAAGTACGGCGCCCTGGTGATGGTGGACGACTCCCACGCGGTGGGCTTTCTCGGCGAGCACGGCCGCGGCACCCACGAGTACTGCGATGTGATAGACCGCGTCGATATCATCACCGGCACCCTGGGCAAGGCCCTCGGCGGCGCCTCCGGCGGCTTTACCTCCGGGCGCAAGGAAATCGTCGACATGCTGCGCCAGCGCTCGCGCCCCTACCTCTTCTCCAACTCGGTGGCGCCGGCGATCGTCACCGCGTCGCTGAAGGTGCTGGATATGCTGATGGAGGGCGGCGAGCTGCGCGAGAAGCTGCGCGAAAACTCCACCTATTTCCGCAAGCGCATGAGTGAGGCCGGCTTCACCCTGGCCGGCGCCGACCACCCGATTATCCCGGTCATGATCGGCGACGCGGCCCTGGCCCAGCAGATGGCCGACAAGATGCTCGAGCGCGGCATCTATGTGATCGGCTTCTTCTACCCGGTGGTACCCAAGGGCCAGGCCCGCATCCGTACCCAGATGTCCGCCGCGCACACGAGAGAACAGCTCGATCAGTGTATCGACGCCTTCGCGGAAGTGGGCAAAGAGCTGAACATCATCTAATTCCGATCGCGGCCATGGGCCTCTTCTTGTAGGAGCGGCCCATGGCCGCGATCAACTTATTCGCACGGCACCGAACAAATGAAAGCACTCTCAAAATTAAAATCCGAGCCGGGCATCTGGCTCACCGAGGTCGAGCCCCCGGTCCCCGGCCACAACGACCTGCTGATCAAGATCCGCAAGACCGCCATCTGCGGCACCGATATGCATATCTACCACTGGGACGAGTGGTCGCAGAAAACCATTCCGGTGCCGATGGTGGTCGGCCACGAGTATGTGGGCGAAGTGGTGGGCATGGGCCAGGAGGTGGCCGGCTTCGAGATCGGCGACCGCGTCTCCGGCGAGGGCCATATCACCTGCGGCCACTGCCGCAACTGCCGCGCCGGCCGCCGCCACCTGTGCCGCAATACCTACGGCGTGGGCGTCGACCGCCAGGGCGCCTTCGCCGAATATCTGGTAATCCCGGCCCTGAACGCCTTCAAGATCCCGGACAATATCTCCGACGACCTGGCGGCCATCTTCGATCCCTTCGGCAATGCGGTGCACACGGCCCTGTCCTTCGACCTGGTGGGCGAGGATGTACTGATCACCGGCGCCGGCCCCATCGGTATTATGGCCGCGGCGGTGGCCCGCCACGTGGGCGCGCGCCATGTGGTGATCACCGATATCAACGACTACCGCCTCGAGCTGGCGAAGAAAATGGGCGCGACCCGCACCGTCAATGTCAGCAAGGAGAAGCTGCCGGAAGTGATGAAGGAAATCGGCATGACCGAGGGCTTCGACGTGGGCCTGGAGATGTCCGGCGTGCCGGCCGCCTTCCGCGATATGCTCGCCGCGATGAATCACGGCGGCAAGATCGCGATGCTCGGCATTCCCGCCGGCGAGATGGGTATCGACTGGAGCCAGGTGATCTTCAAGGGTCTGATCATCAAGGGCATCTACGGCCGCGAGATGTTCGAGACCTGGTACAAGATGGCCAGCCTGATCCAGTCCGGTCTCGACCTGACCCCGATCATCACCCACCAGTTCGATATCGACGACTTCCAGAAGGGCTTCGACACCATGGGCTCCGGCGAGTCCGGCAAGGTGATCCTGAACTGGCGGTAACCCTACCCCGATCGCGGCCCATGGCCGCGATCCAACTGCCCGCATCCGCGCCCACCTTTACCCCCTTTGCATTTCCCGCTGCGGATCGCCCCAAATGAACCTCCGATGCGGGAGCACAAATCCCGGCGATGCAACAGGAGTTTTCAAAAAGCTGCTGCCGGACAATCCCCTGCTATCGGATCAGTGACACCTGTCGCTCGTAGGTGTAGGTCTGCAGACCGAAATGCCCGTAAGTATAGGTATAGGTGGCGTCCTCCCCGGCAATTCGGCTGGCGTGCACCCCGCCCACGGTGCAGTAGCCGGTCGCGCAGACTATCTGGTCCGACCAGCTCTTGATGGAATAGACCCTGCCGGCGATAGGCTTGCCGTAGAGCCAGTCGAGAAAGGGACTGGATACCGACAGACCGTCACGGCCGCAGGTGCTGGTGTAAACGTTGAACGGATAGGTGCCACAGCTCCACAGGCCTCGGTAGGCGCCGGCGACGCCGACAAACGCATCCACCTGATCCTGTGCGCCCAGCTTGATGATCTGTTGCGCCGCCAGGGTCACGCCCATGGAATGCCCGATCACATCGATCTTCCCGGTGCAGGATGTGGCTATGGCGCTGCTGATCGCATCGCGCACCGGGGTTTCCTCCGAACCGCTGTGATCGTTGCAGGCCGCGCAGCTCTTGGATCCCCAGCTCGGGCGGTGGATCTGGCTGTCGTTGTAGCCCCAATCCGTCAATTCCCGATAGGTATTGTCCCAGTCCGATGGCGAACCGGTATTGCCGTGCACCAGCACCACACTGTCGACACAGGCGGCCTGCACCGCGCTGGCGTACAAAATTGACAGGAGCGAAATCAGGTATCCGGCGCGGACACCCACGAGGGACAGGAGTTTCATTATTTTTCTCTCTTTTGTTGTCGCCCTGTCACCGCATTTATCCCGGGCGACGTCGATGGATGGAGATCGACAACACAGCCCCACACCCGCGGGGCGCAACTACACTCTGGGCAATGGAGCGCGCCCGGGCTATACGACCAAGGTTGTAGGGGCGTACTGGTGCAAGCGGGGAATCAAATAATGGCAAGAGTAATCGGGGTAATCGCCTTCGCGATACTGCTGCTCAGCGCGGCCGGCTACCTGTACTTTTCCGGCAGGGACTACCAGATCAGTATTCCGGAGTCGCAGATACAGGCGAGGCTCAGTGACAAGCTGCCGCTGACCCGTACCTATCTGCGCGTCTTTGCCCTCACACTGGACAGGCCGCGGGTCGAGCTGCTCGAGGACAGCGGCCGTATCCGGGCGGGGCTGGACCTGACGCTGAATATCAAAGTCGGCAGCCAGGACAGGCCACTGAACGGCTCGGTGGACGCATCGGGACGCCTGAAATATATGCCCTCAGAGGGCCGTTTCTATCTGGCCGACCCAGTCATAGAGCAGCTGTCGATACAGGGGCTGCCGGAAAAATACGCCGACAGGGCCGGCAGGGTCGTGGAAATGGCCCTGGCCGAATACTACGCGACGCGCCCGGTCTACACCCTGAAGCCCGGGGATGCGAAACAGCGTGCGGCCAGACTGGTGTTGAAGGATGTGACAGTCAGCGGCGACAAGCTGGTGGTCACCCTGGGTATATGACAGCGCCGGCAAAAGCCAGGCGCAGCCGCGCCCCCATGCCCTCTGACCGATATCCACCTGAAACCGCCAGCGGACCCTCTATTCAAATTTAATCCACTATTCGGCCTGTTTTTTTCAATCGTGGATAAATTTCTTTTTCTTTGTCACATTCCATCCTTCCCATCCGTCATCCCAATGACGAGACGACAAGCGACCGCAACGGATTAGACGAGCAGTAGATGAACGACACAGATTGGCTGGCCAAGCGCTTTGAGGAATCCCGCAACCACCTGACAGCGGTGGCCTATCGCATGCTCGGCTCAGCCGGCGAGGCCGAGGATGCGGTTCAGGAGACCTGGATCAGGCTCAGCCGATCCAAAGCGGAAAGCATTGACAACCTCAGCGGCTGGCTCACCACGGTTGTGGCGAGAGTGTGTCTGGATATGCTGCGCTCCAGGAAATTGCGGCGCGAGGAGCCGCTCAGCGGAGAGGCCCGCGAAGAAGCCCCGGCAGAGACGGCGAAAAAACCCGAGGCAGACTTCGCGATGGCGGACTCGGTCGGGCAGGCACTGATCCTCGTTCTCGACCTGCTCACTCCCTCCGAACGGATCGCCTTTGTCCTTCACGACCTTTTCGACCTGTCCTTCAAGGAAATCGCCCCGATCATCGACCGCAGCGAAGCGGCCACACGCCAGCTGGCGAGCCGGGCGCGCAGGCGCGTCAGGGGCAACAGCGCGCCGCAAGAAGATAGCGGGCACCGGCGGGCACTGGTCAGCGCATTCCTGTCCGCGTCGAGGAACGGCGACTTTGAAGCGCTGATCAGGCTGTTGCACCCCGACGTCACCCTCAGGGCCGATGAAACCGCGATCAAGATCTCGGCGGCCAACAAATCCAGGGGTGCCCCGCAATTCAAGCGCGAAATCAGGGGGGCGGATGGCGTGGCCGACACCTTCAACGGCAAGGCGAAAGCCGCTCAGCTCGCCCTCGTCAACGGATCAGCCGGCGCGACCTGGGCACCGGGAGGAAAACCCCTTGTCGCTTTCTGCTTTTCCATCGAAGGCGGAAAAATATCGGCGATCGAAATTGTTATGGATCGCGACAGGCTGGCCGATTTTGACATTGAAATTGTCGATATGGAGGTGCCGGCACATTCATAGCAGCTACCCAACAGAAAACCAAAGTCACCTTTTCAATTCCGCAACAGAGGCAAACCGTGAATATTCTCCTGTGGACTCTTCAAGCCATTCTCGCGCTGCATACCGCCACGGGTGCACTGTGGAAGCTTTCCAATCCGGCGCAGACAGTGCCCTCCCTCCAGGCGATTCCCCATGGGGCCTGGCTGTCGATGAGCGCCCTCGAACTGCTTTTCAGCCTGTGTCTGATCGCGCCGCTATTTCTCAGACCCCTTAGCATCCTGGCCCCGATCGCTGCCCTGTGCATAGCCGCTGAAATGCTGGTTTTTTCCGCGCTGCATGTCTATTCCGGTGATCCGAACTACGGTCCCATGGTCTACTGGCTTGTCACAGCTGCACTGTGCGCCTTTATTGCCTACGGCAGGCTTGTACTAAAGCCTCTACATATTTGAGAGAGGGAAAAAAATGCGCACACAGAAAAGCTCCGCACAGGAAGGCGAGTCACCCTCGCGGAGGATCGATGCGAGAATCGCAGAGCTGGATGACTGGCGGGGCTCACTACTCAGCCGGCTGCGGACTTTAATCCAGGAAGCCGTTCCCGAAGTCATCGAGGAGTGGAAGTGGAGAGGGGTTCCGGTGTGGTCGCACAACGGAATTCTCTGTACCGGCGAAACTTACAAGGACAAGGTGAAGATGACCTTCGTCAAGGGAGCGGCCCTCGAGGATCCATCGGGCCTCTTCAACGCCAGCCTCGAGGGGAACACCCGGCGCGCCATCGACTTCCAGCGGGGAGCGCCGCTGGACGAGAAGGCCCTGAAGGCGCTGGTTTGCGCCGCCGCGGCCCTGAACGCGTCCAAAAGCAAAAAGCACTGAGCTGCCCACCTGGCCGGGGAGGGCAATCCCGGCTCAACGACTGCTGCTTTTCTGCAACTTGCCGATCAGCCAGCCGCTGCTGGTACCCTGTACCAGCAGCGAAAACAGCACTACACCAAACACCATCGACTGCACCGTCCACCAGTAGGGCAATTCCGTCGGCAGCGACAGCACCAGCGCCACCGCGATCACGCCGCGCAAGCCGCCCCACCCCATGATCACACGCCAGGCCTTGGGGATCGGCGGCCCGACAAAATGCGCCATCGGCGCCATCAAAAATATCGCCAGCGCGCGCGCGCCCACGGCCGCGGCGATCGCAATCAGCATCGCCAGCCACTGGTGCGTAAACATCTCGAAGGTGATCGTCAGCCCCATGATCACGAATATCAACGCGCCGAACAGCAGGCCCAGCCACTCCCAGGTGGGCTCGGCGTGCACCAGGTAGGTCTCTAGCTGCTCGCGCAGGCAGGCGCGGGCGACGATGGCGCAGACCATCACCGACATGATGCCGGACACATGCACCAGATGCTCCGCCAGATAGAAGCTGCCGAAGGCGGCCAGTACCAGGGTCATCAGCCCGGCGCCGGCGGAGCGCAGGAAAAGCACGACGATCGCCGTCACCAGCCCGCACAGCAGCCCCACCGCCAGGCCGCCGAAGAAAGTCACGGCAAAATACAGGGCCACATTGCCGGCGCCGTACAGCGGCTCGCCGGTCTCTGCGCCGCCCTCGATCACACTGTGGCTGGCCACGCCCAACATCAGGGAAAAGAGCACCACCGCCGCCGCGTCGTTGAACAGGCTCTCCCCCTCCACCAGCGTCAGCAGATCCTCTTCGGCGCCGCTCTGGCGCAACTTGGCCACCACAGACACCGGGTCCGTGGCCGCCAGTATCGCGCCGGTCAACAGCGCCGCTATCCAGGGGAAGCCGGTCGGGTGATTGATACCGAAATAGGTCAACAGTGCGATCAGCAGCGCGCAGACAACGACGCCCAAGGTCGCGAACAGCAGTATCGGCCCCAGCCAGCGCTTTAATACCCGCGGCTCTATCTGCCACGCGGACTCGAAGATCAGTACCGGCAGTATCACGAAGAACACCAGTTGGTGCAGGTTTTCCGCACGCAGACCGGTATCGAAATCGATCAGCGGCAGTAGCATACCGGCGAGCACACCGGCGATCAGGCAGCCGAGGGTGCTGTCGCTGCGCAGCAGGCGCGCCATGCCCAGGCCGACAACCGCGGCCGAGGCCATATAGAGCCCCTGCCCCACCAGTGTGGTAACCCCTTCCATCACTCCGCTCCACTGTCGGTCGCTATCACCGATTTGGGTTTCACCTCCTCAACCAGCGCGGCGAGGGGCACCGCCATGCCGCGCTCGTCGATCACCTCCACGTGGTGGCGGCGCAGCCCGCGCGGCTCGGCCACGCCGCAGGAATGGGCAATGGTGCCCACCTCGTAGACCAGGTTGCGTGCGTAATTGTAGACGCGCTCCGCCTTGTCCATCGGGTCCAGGCCCTGCTGCAGGTCCGGGTTGTGGGTGGTCACGCCGGTGGGACAGGTATTCCTGTTGCACTGCATCGCCTGGATGCAGCCCAGCGCGAACATAAAACCGCGCCCGCAGTTGACGAAGTCGGCCCCCATCGCCAGCGCCCAGGCCACCATCGACGGCGTCAGCAGCTTGCCGGCGCAGATCACCTTGACCCGCTCGCGCAGGCCGCAGTCCGTCAACATATCCACCACCAGCGGCAGGCTGCGGTTGAGCGGCAGGCCCATATAGTCCATCAGGCTCTGCGGCGCCGCCCCGCTGCCGCCGTCGGCGCTGTCGATGGTGATAAAGTCCGGCGCGTATTCCAGGCCGCGCCGCTGTATCGATTCACACATCTCGCGCAGCCAGTCGCTTGTGCCGATCACACACTTGAAGCCGGTGGGCTTGCCGGTAACGGCGCGGATGTGATGCAACATGTCCAGCAGGCCGTCCACGGTATTGAACTCCGGGTGGCCGTTGGGACTGATGGAGTCCACGCCCACGGGAATACCGCGCACCCGGGCGATTTCCTCGGTGACCTTGATACCGGGCAGTATGCCGCCCTTGCCCGGCTTGGCCCCCTGGGAGAGTTTCAGCTCGAACATCTTCACCTGCGGGCGCGCCGCCAGTTCGCGCAGCTTCTCGTCCGACAGCCGGCCCTCGGCGTCGCGCACGCCGTATTTGGCGGTACCTATCTGGAAGACGATATCGCAGCCTCCCACAAGGTGGTGGTTCGACAGGCCTCCCTCTCCGGTGTTGAGCCAGATACCCGCCCTGGCCGCGCCCATGGACAGCGCAGTCACCGCCGGCACCGACAGGGCGCCGAAACTCATACCGGAGATATTGAAGATAGAAGCGGTCGTGTAGGGCTCCCGCGCAAAACCCTCGCCGACGGTGACCTCCCGCGGCGGCACGGCGTCTTTCTCCAGGGTCGGAAAGGGGTGATTCAGGAATATCACATCGCCGGGCTGGTTCAGCGGCCGGGTGGACCCCAGGGCCAGAGTCGAATCCACATTCTTAGCCGCGCGATACACCCACCTGCGCTGGGCGCGGTTGAACGGCATCTCCTCGCGGTCGAGGGCGAAGAAATACTGGCGGAAGAATTCCCCCAGGTGCTCGAACTTGTAGCGGAAACGCCCCAATACCGGGAAGTTGCGCCGGATGGCCTGCTTGGTCTGGCTGATATCCGACAGGTACATGTAGAGCACATAGAGCGCCAACAGGACCAGCGCGAACGCAAACAGCAGCGCAAACACCTGCAGCACATGAACCGCAAAGTTGCGGATAGCGACCACCGCCTCAAGATCCATCTCACCAATTCCCCTGCCGTAGTGGGTCCCATTGTATGCCTTTGCCGGGAGGCTTGCACAAGCGGGCCTGCCGATCATAGACTGTATATTTATACAGATACCGATACCAGGCCGTGACCAACGAAGACCCCGACAACCCCGCCCGGATACACAAGGGCCGCGGCGCCGCCAGCAACCTGGCCGGGCGCTTCGTGCCCCGGGTCAGCACCCGCGAGAGCGACGGCTGGCAGAGCGAGGCCGAAGCGCCGGAGCGGCTGCTGACCGAGGCCATCGAGGAAAAAGCCAAGACCATTATCGCCAGCAACCGCTCGCCGGACCTGCCCTTCAGCCAATCGATCAACCCCTACAGGGGATGCGAGCACGGCTGCGTCTACTGCTACGCCCGCCCGTCGCACGCTTATATGGACCTGTCCCCGGGGCTGGATTTCGAGAGCAGGATCTTCTTCAAACCGAACGCGGCGGAGCTGCTGGAAAAGGCGTTGCGCAAACGCAGTTATCGCTGCAGCCCCATAGCGCTCGGTTCCAATACCGATCCCTACCAGCCACTGGAGCGGGAGAAGCGCATCACCCGGCGCCTACTGGAAGTGATGCAGCGCTACCAGCAGCCGGTGACCATCGTCACCAAGAGCCAGCTGATACTGCGCGATCTGCCGCTACTGGCTGAGATGGCCGCGGACGGGCAGGCCCAGGTGGCCATCAGCGTGACCACCCTCGACAACGACCTGAAGAGAAAACTGGAACCGCGCACCGCCGGCCCGGCGGCGCGCCTTCGCACCATAGAGCAGTTGAGCCAGGCCGGGATTCCCACCGCGGTAATGGCGGCGCCGATGATTCCGGCATTGAACGACTGCGAGCTGGAAGCGATTCTCGCAGCGGCAAGGGATGCCGGCGCGGCACGCGCGGCCTATATACTGCTGCGCCTGCCGTTTGAGGTGGCGCCCCTGTTCCGCCAGTGGCTGGCCGCCCACTACCCGGAGCGCGCGGAGCACGTAATGAGCCTGGTACAGCAGAGCCGCGGCGGGCGGGATTACCAGAGCGACTTCGCCCGACGGCAGACGGGTACCGGGGTCTTCGCGCAGCTGTTGCAACAGCGCTTCCGCGTCGCGATCAAAAAACTGGGGCTGAACCGGCGCGAGTTGAGGATGGACTGCAGCCGCTTTCGCCCGCCGCCCCGCTCCGGCGACCAGCAGTCGCTGTTTTGAGTCCGGAGGTTTTCCCGCGCCGTTCGCTGATGGACAATAGCCGCGCAGCAACCGTGGGAACAGCACTTTGAGCGACTGGTTTGTCTATCTGATCCGCACCAACAGCGGAGCACTCTATACCGGAATCACCCGCGATGTGGAGCGCCGTTTCGCCGAGCACCAGAGCGGTGGCCCCAAAGCGGCCAAGGCGCTGCGCGGGCGCGGCCCGCTCACGCTGGAATTCCGGCAGGCGGTGGCGGACAAGTCCGAGGCGCTGAAGCTGGAAATGCAAATCAAGAAGTGGCCAAAGGAAAAAAAAGAGGCCCTGATTGCCGGCGGCGTGGGGTTGTCACCGCCGGCAAATGGCTCAGGGCCTCAAGGGGATGGCGCAGAATAGGGTCTGTTCACCCCGGCGCGCTACAGCGGACTGCTGTAAAACTCTGTTTCCAGATCCGGCTCCGAAGTGGCCGGGCCGGTAAATGCCAGTGCGCAGACAAAGATCATCGCAGTGGCGAACAAAACACGCTTGCACATCGCTTACACCTCTCCGTCAATGTCCGGGCGATTTTCCCGCACTGCCGCCGCCATCCGCCTGTATCCGGCGCAGTATATCCGGCAGGGCCGCGGCAAATGCGCCCACCGAAACCGCCGCCGTCAGAATCAGGTAGGTATCCAGTGAACTGTCCATAGCCGCGGCAAAGACCACCAGTACACCGAGGAAATAGCTGGGCACATTGTCCACGCCGGTAATCCATTTCATCAGCTGAATGCTGATCGCGGCCAGGAACAGGGTCGCCGGCAGCGCCATGATGCCGAGGCTCGGGTCCAGCCTGAGCGCCACCGACTGGGCGACTATGCCGAAGCCGAGCCCGGTCACCGCGCAGGCGAGATTGTAGGCACCGTCGCGCAGTGTCGATCCGCGCGTATAGTAGGCGGCCCAGCCCCCGAGCGCGGCCCACACCGGCAGGCCGACGAACAGGCAGAGCGCGGCGGCGCCGGCCAGCAGGGCCGCGGACAGCGGGGTCTTGGCGAGCCTGAAGAATTCGATCTGTTCAGCGCTTTGTTCGCTGGCAATTGCCTGACTCATTGACCATCTCCTTCCGAATGCGAGTTTGCGACAGGTATCCCACTTGCCCAAAAAGGTCCGGGCCTGCCGCAGGGGATTTCAAACCAAGCCCCGCGCGATACGTTTCCGGCCATTGAATTCTGCACACCGGTGCATTTCACCGGTAGCAGAGAACTTCAGAATCCTTGCCCAAAATTCCGGGCGCGGCCGGCTGCAGGGGCTGAAAAGAAGCGGGCGTTCTAACGCGATATCCACGGGTTATATCCGTGGTCGTTTGCAGTCTCGCCCTTTCGACTGACAGCGGCTGTCAGGAGATGTTTTTTTGGTGCCCGGCTCGGGCAAAATAGGCGCCCTTCCGCGCCCCTCTACCGGAATTCAGGCCCGATGGAACTGGCGATTTCGCTGCTGTTGATTTTCTTTGCGGTCGCCATGCTGGAGGGCTGGGTGGACACCCTCGCCGGCGGCGGGGGCCTGGTCACGCTGCCGGCGCTGCTGCTCGCCGGCGTACCGCCGGCCAGCGCGCTGGCCACCAACACGAGCCAGCCTGTCGTCGGCACACTGACGGCCAGCCTGACGCTGTTCCTGAAGGCCGCAAACGGATCCAGCTGGTGATCACCATCTGTTTGCTGATGTCAGTCAGCCAGATGGCCCAGCATTTCGGCTGGATCAGCCTGGGCTAATGGCTGCAGCCGCGGCGTTGGCAGCAATCACCAGGGAATCTCGCTGCCGTCGTAGTTGATAAAACGGCCGCTGTTTTCCGGGTTGGTATCCAGCAGTACCCGCTTCAGCCCGGCCACACTCTCCTCCGCGGAGATCAGCGCCTTGGGGCCGCCCATCGCCGTCTTCACCCAACCGGGGTGCAGCGCAATCACACTGATACCCCGCTCGCGCAGGTCGATGGACAGGCTCTTCACCACCTGGTTCACCGCGGTCTTGGAGGAGCGATAGATATAGCCACCGCCGGAGCGGTTGTCGGCGATGCTACCCACCTTGCTGCTGAGCACCGCGATGACCCGGCGCCGGCTCGCGGCGACATGGTCGGCGAAGGTCTGCGCCATCATATAGGGCGCTATGGTGTTGGACTCCAGCACCCGGCGCCACTCGTCCAGATCCACATGGCCGAAGCCGACGCCCTTGGGGCCGTAGTAGCCGGCGTTGTTCAGCAGAATATCGATGGGCTCGTCCTGCAGGGCCTTGGCCAGTGCCGCCATCTGTCCGTAGTCGGTCACATCCAGCTGGAACAGGCGCAGATTGGGGAACTGCTCACGCAGGGCGCGCAGTTCCGAGGCATTGGGCAGGTCGCGGCAGCAGGCCAGTACCTGCCAGCCGTCGGCGGCGAACTGGCGGCACACCTCCAGGCCTATGCCGCGGTTGCTGCCGGTGATCAGTATGGTGCCGGACACGATGTCTCCTTCGATGGTATTCTTTCTGGCTCAGATGATAGCAACCCCGGTTCGATGTTCTACTCACTCAGCGATCTCTTCTGGCTCTTCCTGCTCGCCCTCGGCGCCTGGTACTTCTGGGCCGGCATGGCGGCCAAGGAGCAGGTGCGCCGCGCGGCGGCGGAACACTGCCGGCAGCTGGGGGTACAGCTGCTGGACGACACAGTGGCGCTGGTGCGCACCCGCCTGAAGCGCGACGGCCTCGGCCAGGTGCGGCTGCAGCGCAGCTACGAGTTCGAGTTCACCTCTACCGGCGAACACCGCTACGCGGGTATCGCGGTGCTGCACGGGCGGCGCATCACCCAGATCCAACTGTCCCCCCACCACCTGGCCTGAAATCGATGCAGCGCGGAATCTATCGCCACTACAAGGGCAACCTCTACGAAGTGCTGGAAGTGGCCACACACAGCGAGAGCGGCGAGAAACTGGTGGTCTACCGGGCGCTCTACGGCGACTACGGCGTCTGGGTGCGGCCCCTGCAGATGTTTACCGAAACGGTGCAAAAAGACGGAAAAGCCATCCCCCGCTTCGCCCTGTTACAAGCGTTTGACTCGCCGTAAATGACGCCATAAGGTTGCGTCACCCAATTCTCCCTACCGATACAACAGACAGGTCACTCGGTGAACAATAAAAAAATAATGATCTACGGTGCCAACGGCTATACCGGCGAGCTGATTGCGCGCGAGGCGGTGGCCAGGGGCTACCGCCCGCTGCTGGCGGGGCGCAACGCGAAAAAACTGCAGCCGCTGGCGGACGAACTGGGCCTGCCGGCGATGGCCATCGGCCTGGATGCGACGGAAACCCTGGAGAGCAGCCTGCGCGATATGGACCTGGTCATCCACTGCGCCGGTCCCTTCTCCGCCACCGCCGAACCGATGATGCGCGCCTGCATCAACGCCGGCACCCACTACCAGGACATCACCGGCGAGATGCAGGTCTACCGCATGGCCCACGCGATGCACGCCCAGGCCAAGGCCGCCGGCGTGGTGCTCTGCCCCGGCACTGGCTTCGATGTGATTCCCACCGACTGCCTGGCCGCGGCGCTGCACAAGGCGATTCCGTCTGCGACCCACCTGACCCTGGGCTTCGATTCGGATTCCCCGTTGAGCCCCGGCACCGCCAAGACCTCCATCGAGAGCCTCGGCGTCGGCGGCGCCGTGCGCCGCAACGGCAAGATCGAGATTATCGGCCACGGCGAGCTGACCCGGCAGATCGATTTCGGCCGCGGCGAAAAGTTCGCCGTCGCCATTCCCTGGGGCGATGTGGCCACCGCCTACTATTCGACCGAGATCCCCAATATCGAGGTCTATATCCCGATGAGCCCGCGCCGGGCAAAGAAACTGAAGCGGCTGAACCGCTTCCGCTGGCTGCTGCGCATGAACTGGGTGCAGAGCTGGCTCAAGGGCAAGGTGGAAAAATCGGTGCGCGGCCCCAGCGAGGAGAAGCGCTCCGCCCAGCAGACCTGGGTCTGGGGCGAGGTGCGCAACGACCGCCGCGGCGAGCGCAAGATAGGCCGGGTGGTGACCGCCAACGGCTACGACGTGACGGTACACGGCTCCCTGGCGGTAGCGGAATTCCTGCTCGACTACCGGGGCGAGGGCGGCTACTTCACGCCGTCGAAGCTGTGCGGCCACGAGTTGGTGGAGAAACTGCCGGGCTCGAGTGCGATCAAGATAGGGATCGACTGAGTATTTGGTGCGCGCGGCGCACCCCACCTCTATCCCCGTAGGAGCGGCCCGTGGCCGCGATCGATCTCAGCCAGTAGCCACACCGGTCGCGGCCATGGGCCGCTCCTACAGCCGTCCCGGAATGTCAGGTTTCACGCTTCTGACATAAATCGGTCAAGTCTGCGCAATATTCGCTTCGTAACTTGGCCGCATGCGAAGCTTACCCCTGACCCTGAAAAGTTTTGACGTATCACTGGTTCTGCATATGGCGGAGCGGGCCGCGCGACCGGCAGCGCGCAGGCGCTACCTGTGGCTGTCGAGAAGTGGCGACGGCTGGCTGTATCTGCTGTCACCGCTGATCGTGGCCCTGTCCAGTTCCGCCGCCGCGGCGGTGCAGTTCTTCTACCTGTGCGGCACCGCCTTCGCGGTGGAGCGCTCCCTCTACTGGGCCATCAAGAACACCACCAGGCGGCTGCGCCCGCCGCAGGCGATTCCCGGCATGCGCTCGGTGATTGTCGCCCACGACCGTTTCAGCCTGCCTTCGGGACACACGTCCGGCGCCTTCCTGTTCGTGACCCTGCTCTGCCAGGCGCTGAGCCCGCTGTGGCTGCTGGGCTACTTCTGGGCCGCCGGTGTGGGCACCTCGCGGGTGGGCCTGGGTGTACACTTCCCCACCGATGTCTGCGCCGGCGCCGCCCTCGGCACCAGTGTCGGCCTATTGATCAGCGGAGCCTTTTTGTGAAGATTCTCTACGGCGTACAGGGAACCGGCAACGGCCATATCTCCCGCGCCCGCGCCATGGCCGCGGCGCTGCAGAAACACCCGGAACTGGAGGTGCAGTGGCTCTTTTCGGGCCGCGCCCCGGAAAAATTCTTCAGCATGGAGCCCTTCGGCGACTACTGGTGGCGCGAGGGCCTGACCTTCGTGCACCGCGAGGGCAGGATAGATTCCGTCGCCACCGCCCGCCAACTCAATCTGAGGCGGCTGCTGCGGGATATCCGCGCACTGCCGGTGCACGACTTCGACCTGGTCATCAGCGACTTCGAACCGGTCACCGCCTGGGCCGCCAGGCGCCGCGGCGTACCCAGCCTGGGCCTGGGCCACCAGTACGCGTTCAACTTCCCGATCCCGGCGCCGCGCTTCAACTGGATGGCGCGCGGTATCATGCGCGCCTTCGCGCCGGTGCAGAACAGCCTGGGCATGCACTGGTATCACTTCGGCCACCCGATACTGCCGCCGATCGCCCAGCCCCACGGTGCGGCGAGCAGCGGCGACCATATCCTCGTCTACCTGCCGTTCGAACACCATGTTCGGCTGCTGGACGAACTGGCCAAAGTGCCGCGGCAGTTTATCCTCTACGGCGCCCCGCTCGACCTGCCGGCGGCGGACAATATCCGCCTGAAGGCGCCCTCGATAGACGGCTTCCGCGAGGACGTGGCGACTTCCACGGCGGTCATCTGCAACAGCGGCTTCGAGCTGATCGCCGAGACGCTGACCCTGGGCAAGCCGATCCTGACCCGCCCCCTGGCCGGCCAGTTCGAGCAGGAGGCCAACGCCCAGGCGCTGCGCGAACTGCAGCTGGCCCAGGTGGTCGACGCGGTGAACGCGGAAACCATCGGCACCTGGCTGGACGACGAGCCCGCCGGCGTGCATATCCAGTGGCCGGACGTGGCCGGCAGCATCGCGCGCTGGCTGTCGGACGGCCGCCGCCAGACGCCCGCCGAACTGGCCGATCGCCTGTGGGAACAGGTGGTGCCGGGGCGCGCCGACAAGGGCGACCAGGCGGCGCCGGCCACCGCGGACTGAGTCTCAGCGGCTGCGCAGATACTGCCCCGGCGCAACGCCGAAATGCCGCTGCACTGATTACAGCCTCACTTCGATTTCCGTGCCGCCCTCGGCGCGCGGCGCCGCGGAGATCTCGCCCTCGTAGCTCTCGACGATATCCATGACCACCGCCAGGCCTATGCCCTGCCCCGGCTGCTGCTGGTCGGCGCGCACGCCGCGCCGGGTGACTCTGCGCCACTTTTCCGCGTCCATGCCCGGGCCGTTGTCGGCAATGCGGATATGCAGCTTGCGCCCGTCGCCGTCGTTCTCGATTTTGACTTTCAGTTCGCCACCACCGTATTTGTAGCCGTTGTCCAGCAGGTTGCCGAGCAGCTCCATCAGGTCGCCCTCGTCGCCGTAGAAAAGCGTCTCTTCATCGCACTGCAGCTGCACCTCGCAGGGTCTGTCCCGGTAGACCTTTTCCAGCGCGTCGAGGATTTTCCGCACCAGCGGCGCCACCGGCACGCCGCGCAGTATCGACTTGGGCGAGCTGGTGACGGCGCGGCTCAGCTGGTAGCTGATGATGCTGTCCATGCGCTGCACCTGCTCCACCAGTGTTTCGTAGGTCTCGCGCGGATTGCCGGAGAAGTTCAACCCTTTCAAAACCGCCAGCGGCGTCTTCAGGCTGTGGGCCAGGTCCGCCAGTGTATGCCGGGTTTTCTCCCGCTGGCGGCGCTCGTTTTCTATCAACAGGTTCAGGTTGTCGGTGAGCGGTTTCAGCTCGCGTGGAAAGCGCCCCTCCAGCCGGTCGCTGCCGCCGCGCTGCATCTCCTGCAGCGCGCGCGCCACCGAGCGCAGCGGCGCCAACCCCCAGCGCAAAACCAGCCACTGGGCCAGTACCAGCAGCAGCGCGCCGAGCCCCAGCCAGCGCCACAGGGTCGAGCGGAACTGTTCCACCTGGGCGGCGAGCGGCGCCGCGTCTTCCATCACCACAAAGGTAAACTGGTTTTCGTTTTCCAGCCCCCAGGCAACCCCCTGGCGGAAGCTGATGTAACGGCCCGCATCGCCGGGCAGCATCACCCGCCCGTAAGCCTGGCGCCCCTGGGGCAGCGGGTGGGACGGCAACTGCGGCAGTGCCAGCGCCGAGGCGGAGCGCCAGATGACGCGGCCGCGCTGGTCCGTCACCGCACCCACGAGGCCGGAGTCCGGCTGGTTGAAGCGCTGTTCCGGCAGGACCGGCGGAAAGCGCAGGCGGTCGCCCTCCGGCTCCGCCACCGCCAGCAGCGTATAGACGTGCAGCTGCAGTTCGCGCCGTTTGGCCTCGTCCAGGGAGCTGCGGTAGGCGTGTTCCAGCGCACCGGAAATCATCAGCAGAAAGGCCACCAGCACGAGGATGGTGACCAGCGAGAGGCGCCCCTTGAGGGACGTAAGCCGGGAGGAAAGCACGGTATTCGCGACCGGGACTTACTGGGGCGCAACGAAGCGGTAGCCGCGGCCGCGCAGGGTTTCGATAGGCTTCAACTGCGCCGCCGCGTCGAATTTCTTGCGCAAACGGCCGATAAATACCTCGATCACATTGCTGTCGCGGTCGCAGTCCTGTTCGTAGATATGTTCGGTCAGAGTCGTCTTGGACACCACCTCGTCCGGGTGCAGCATCAGGTATTCCAGCACCTTGTACTCGAAGGAGGTCAGTTCCAGTTCTGTGTCGCCGACGTTGACCCGCTGCGAGCTGGTATCCAGCACTATGGGCCCGGCCTTGATCGTGGGCGAGGAGAAACCGGCGGAGCGGCGTACCAGCGCGTTCAGTCGCGCCAGCAGTTCTTCGGTGTGGAAGGGCTTCACCAGATAGTCGTCGCCACCGGCCTCCAGGCCCGCGACCCGCTCCTGCCAGTGACCGCGGGCGGTGAGGATCAGGATCGGAAAATGCTTGTCCTCGCCGCGCAGTGTCTGTATCACCTGGATGCCGTCCATCTTCGGCAGGCCCAGATCCATCACCGCGACGTCGTAGGGGTATTCGCGGCCCAGGTACAGCGCTTCCTCCCCGTCCGGCGCCTCGTCGACGGTGTAGCCGGCACCGCGCAGGGACTCCGCCAGCTGCTGTCTCAGCAGCACCTCATCTTCCACCAGTAGTGCGCGCATCTTGCCCCCTCTTTCTGAAACCCTTACGAAATCCAAGCGCCAAATTTCAAACGGGCGCTAACGCATCCACTCGGTTATGCCGAGCACCGCCAGGCGCCCGTGTAGTAGTAATGAAACAGCTTCTAGCGGGAAATGCGCCCGCTCTGCTTGTCCACATAGACCACATAGACCTGGCTTTGATCCGAGAGCCCTTTGACCCGGTACATGCTGCGACCTTTCCGCTGCACTTCGGAGATCGCCAGGATCTTGCCGCCGTAGCGCCGTTTCACGATGGACGCGGCCTGGTCGCGGGAAATTTCCTTTTTCTGCACCCGCAGGTATTCCGGGCGGAAATCCCCCCGCTCGAACACCGCCGCCTGCGACGGCAGGGCGGAAATACCGAGCAGCAGTGCGCATACGGCACAGGCCGTCCGGATTGGGGGGCAGATTGATTTCACTGTGCAGCTCCTGTGATCCCGAAACTCGCTTGTCAACGGCCGAATGCCCGGGCCCGTTAAAATGCCGGCGAGACATCGACGCGGACCCTGATTCTATCGCCAGGGTGATGATCGGTGCGAGTCAAATAGTGGCGACCATTATAGCGGTAGCGCACGTCGTATCCGACCAGCTCGCGGCGGGTGGTGTACTCGTCCACCACCTGGCAGCGCTGCTCGGTGACGAAGTGGGTGGGCGCGTTGGCACGGCTGATCTGGGTACCCACCAGTGCACCGACGGCGGCGCCGGCCACCGTGGTCGCGCCGCGGTGGTGGCGGTGGTAATAGCGGCGCCCGTGGTGGCCGTGCTTGCCGAGGTTGTTGCCGATGGCGGCGCCTATCAAGCCGCCGATCACCGCGCCGGCCGGGGAAGGCGGTTGCCGGTAGGCCACCTGCTCGTCCCAGCAGCGGGTGCGCGGCGTGCGCACCTGCACATCGGTGTACACCGGAGTCACGTCGGTCACCGTGGCGTAATCGTAGCCATCGTCCAGGTAGTCGCCGGGATAGTAACCGCTGTCGCCGGCACTGGCGCAGGCGCTGAACCCGACCAGGGCGGCGACCACGGCGCCGGCGAGAAGCTGTTTGTAGAGGTGCATGATCCATCTCCCGTTGATCATCGACGGGAGCAGGTTAAGGGGGCGGGACTGAATCGAAGCTGAACTGAGGTTTCCCGAGTGCCTCGGCTTGCGCCGGGCCGCGGTTGCGGCCGAGGAAGTCCGGGTCAGCCCCCGCGCCGCAACCTGCGCAGGCGCCGGCGCTGCTCCGGGGTCAGCTGGCGCCACTTCTCGCGCAGTTGGCGCCGCTGCTCCGGCGACATCTGGCGGAAGCGCTTGCGCGCCTCGAGGATGCGCGCGCGCTTCTCCGGCGGCAGGGCCATAAAGCGGCGGTAGGCCTTGCGCAGCTCCGCGCGGCGCTCCGGCGGCAGGGCGCGCCACTTGCGAAATTCTGCGCGGGCGCGGCGGCGCTGCTCCGGGTCCATGGCCGCCCAGCGGCGGGCACCGTTCAGCAGTTTCCGCTGCTGCGCCTCGGTCAGGTCCGGCCAGCGCGCCTCGAAGCGCTGCAGCAGCTTGCGCTCGCTCTCACTGAGACTCTGCCAGTCCGTCGCCGACGCCGAGGCCGCCAACAGGCACAGGGCCAGGCAGACACTCCTGCCCAGTGCGGCGATCAACCCGTTAACCATCTTTGTCCTCCAGCGGCACGCTTTCCCCGCCGGTCTCTCCGGCCGGCGCCGACTCCCCCTGCAGCGACTCAAACTCCGCCGGCGCCACCACTTCCCCGGCCTCATCCACCCATTCATCCAGAAACAACAGGAAATCCTCCTCCAGTGGCGCCGCCTGCTGGCCGGGCGCCGCCGGCGACAGCAACAGAAACCACACCAGCGCCGGGCGGAGGGCCTCAGGAAGAGTGCTCACCCAGTCCCTCCTCCGCGAGCCACTGGTAGAACTCCATCTCTTCGATCACTTCGATTTCCATTTCCTCGTCCAGCAGCCACTCACCGGCGGCCAACATTTCCAGTTCCGGCTGCGGCGCCCGCGGCCACAGCAGCGCAACCACAAGTGCCGCCGCCACGGCCGCGCCCGCCGGCAGCCAAAGCGGTGTCCGCGCGCGCGGGCGCCGCACCGCTTCCGCGCGCATTCGCCGCAGGCGCGACAGCGTCTCGCCATCCAGCGCGCGGTCGCGGCGCGCGATCGCCTCGCGCGCGGCTTCGACCAAGCGCCGGTTCTGCTCGTCGCGGGGGGGCTCCGGTGCCGTCATCGCAAATCCTCCAGGTGTTCGCGCAAACTGCTGAGCGCGCGGGACAGGTGCGTCTTCACACTGCCACTGCTGCAGGACATGGCGCGCGCGGTTTCCGCCACATCGAACCCCTCGACGCATCGCAACAGAAAGGCCTGCTGCTGGCGCAGGGGCAGTTGTTCCACGGCCGAGTCTATCGCGTCCAGCGTGCGCTCACCGATCAGCGCCCGCTCGGGCGCCAGGGCGCGCGGGTCCGGCAGCTCACCGGGATCGATATCCTCTTCGCCGTCGCCGGAGAACTTCTCCCGCAGCAGTTGCCAGCGGGAGATGTTCTTGCGGCGCCGGTGCCAGTCGGTAATGCGGTTGTTGAGGATGGTAAAAAACAGCGGCCGCCACTCGGCACTATCCCGGTCACTGTAATTTTTGACCAGCGCCAGCATGGCGTCCTGCACGATATCGAGGGCGTCATCGCGGCTGCCCACAGCGAGCCTCGCCATAGTGAATGCCCGTCGCTCTACCGAGGCCAGGAATTGGTTCATGGATGCCGATCGACGCCGAAGTACACATGCAGAAACCATTGTGCCGCCGGTGTCTCTCAGCGGCCGTGAACCGCCTCACAGGGCGCGAGCGTCCTGTGAGAAGGCCTGGCAATCAGTGCCCTATGGCCTTGCCGCGGCGGTCGAGACGGCGGTCGATACGCTCGCCCTTGCGATCCAGGCGCCTGTCGATGCGCTCGCCCTTCCTGTCAAGGCGCCGGTCGATGCGATCGCCCTTGCGGTCCAGGCGCTCGGCCAGCCGCTCTCTGCCATTGGCCTCGGCGCGCTCTGCGCGCCGATCCAGACGCGCATCGATACGGTCGCCCTTGTTGTCGAGCCGCTTTTCTATCCGATCGCCCTTGCGGTCGAGGCGCTGCTCGATGCGGTCCCCGCGCTTGTCCAGGGCGTCGCCGCCATCGGCATACAGAGGCGCCGAGATCAGCAGGCCGGCGGTGAGGAGAGTGGACAGGATCAGCTTGTTCATTTTTTGCTCCCTTTCAGTGAAATCGGCTGCACCTAAGCGGTTTAGCCTTGTCACTGATCCATAACGCCGCCGCGCGCAATCGGTTGACGGGCGTTGAAAAAATTCAGCCCTCGATGATCTCCGGCCCGGGCACCTGGTCCCCGAGCCAGCGCTGCGTCAGGGTGCCCGCGGTCATGGCCCCGTTGACGTTCAGCGCCGTGCGCGCCATATCGATCAGCGGCTCCACCGAGATCAGCAGCGCGGCGATGGTCACCGGCAGCCCCATCGCCGGTAGCACCACCAGCGCGGCGAAGGTGGCGCCGCCGCCGACGCCGGCGATGCCGAAGGAGCTGATCACCACCACCGCCACCAGTGTGGCCAGCCATACCGGGTCAAGCACATCGATCCCCATGGGCACCGCCACCATAACCGCCAGCATCGCCGGGTAGATACCGGCGCAGCCGTTCTGACCGATGGTCGCACCGAAGGAGGCGGAAAAGTTGGCGATGGCGGGCGAATTGCGCAGCTCGTCCACCTGGGTCTCCACGTTGAGCGGGATGGTGGCGGCGCTCGAGCGGGAGCTGAAGGCGAACACCAGCACCGGCCACACCTTGGCGAAGTAGTGCAGCGGACTGATGCCGTTGACCAGCAGCAGCAGGCCGTGCACCAGGAACATCAGCGCGATGGCGGCGAAGGAGGCCAGCACGAAATTGAACAGGTTCAGGATATCCGCCCAGCTGGAATTGGCGATCAGGCTCGCCACCAGGGCCATGACTCCGTAGGGGGTGAACGCCATGACCAGGCGCACCAGCTTCATCACCCAAACCTGGGCGACGTGCACGAAGCGCTCTATCTGCGCGCCCTCTTGCGGAAACTCCCGGCGCACCGCCAGCGCCGCCAAGCCCAGCAGCACCGCAAAGATGACCACGGCGATAACGGAGGTATCCCGCGCGCCGGCCAGGTCGGCGAAAATGTTCCTGGGCACGAAGGAGGTGAGCATCTGCGGAATACTGAGGTCGCTCACCCGGCCCATGCGCTCGTTCAGCACATCCACGCGCGCCGCCTCGCGCGCGCCCTCGACCAGCCCGGCGGCGGAGAGGCCGAACAGATTCGCCATCAGCACACCGACCAGCGCCGCTATCGCGGTGGTGCCGAGCAGTACCGCCAGCACCGAAACGCTGATTTTACCCAGCGCCTGGGTGTGACTCACCTTGACCACCGCGGCCAGTATCGAGATCAGCACCAGCGGCATCACCAGCAGGTGCAGCAGATTGACGTAGCTGTCACCGAGCAGATCTATCCAGGGCAACACCTCGGCGAGCTGCACGCCCCAGCCCCTGGCCAGCTGCAGCAGCCCGCCAAACAGCACGCCCAACAACAGGCCGGCGAACACCGCCGGGGCCAGGGACCCCCGCCCCCGGTGCCAGCGGTTCAGGGGCCAGAGGAGCAGAGCGAAGGCAAGCAGGAAAGTGAACGAACTGAAATGCATAAACTGAGAGTCCCAACCTCGGGCGTAAATGGACGGGCACTTTAACAGCGCCGCGCCCGCACCCTATAGTTGCTTTTGTTATGGTTTTATAAACGGCTTTGCTCCAGCGCCGCCCGCAGGCTCTGCGCCGTTTGCGGGCCGACCAGCGTCCGCCGCCAGCGGCCGTCGGGCCCGATGATCAGGGTGGTGGGCAGCACCGTCGGCTTCTCCTGCCCCCAGCGCCCCGCCGGTTCCGCGGCCAGCACCGGAAATTCGATCCCCAGTTTCCTCGCCTGCGCAACCGTTTTCTCCGGCGGCAGCGCATCGTAATTGACCCCGAGCACCAACACATCGCCGCCGCCGGCCAGGTGATTGAGTTCGGGAATCTCCTCCCGGCACGGCTTGCACCACTCGGCCCAATAATTGACGAGCAGCACCTTGCCGCTGACGTCCACGGCGCTGCCGTCAATCGTCGTCAGCCGGTCGCCGTCCCCGCTACAGGCGCTTATTGCGGCGACCAACCACAGACAGGCTGCCCGCCGGATCACTCTCAGATTTCGCTTTGCCTCTGCCGGAACCACGCTTGCCCCCCCCGCGCCTGCCCTTTTCTTCATTTTTACTGCCGTCCGATCCCGCGTCACCCTGCTCCCGATTTGCCGCGGCCTCCCGCTCCATCGCGCCGCGGAACAGCTGTCCCAGGTCCAGCGCCAGCTGCTCGCCGGCGAACCTCTGCGACTCCTCAAAACGCTGTTCGACCTCCGGGTACCACGGCTGGTTATGCAGCTCCCTGTGGCGATAGCCGGGTATCGGCGCCGGGTTGAGCCAGCCGCACAGCTCCATCAGGGAGATCGAATCCAGATCCCGCTGCAGTACATAGTCGTTGCGCTCCGTCTGGGTGATCAGCTTGTGGTCCTGCAGCACCTGCCGTATCCGCCGCCACTGGGCGGGCTTGATGCCCGCGCGGGAGATATCCTGCTCGCGCAGCGGCTGGCCGCGCTGGTACCTCTTGAAAAACTCCCACAGCAACACCAGCGTCGCGACCACGTCCGAATACTTCCTGCCGTGGGTGGCGGCGTGGTAAGCAGTCAGGGTGCGCACCAGCACGCAGCCCGCCAACACGATCATCCACATCAGGTAGATCCAGATCAGAAACAGCGGCACGAAGGCGAAGGCCCCGTAAATGACCTGCACCGAACTGCGCGCGACTATCACCCCAAACAGATACTTTGCCGCCTCAAACGCGAACGCGGTAATCACCCCGCCCGCCAGGCCGTGGCGCAGCGGCACGCGGCAGTTGGGCACGGCGATAAACAACAGCGTGAAGGCGATGGCGGTAAAGACCCAGGGCAGCAGCCGCAGCATCACCGGCAGCAGGCCGAGACTATCCCCTTCGGGCAGGAACATTTTCTGCGAGAACAGATAAGTGGTGGCCGCGAGGCCGGCGCCGAGCAGGATCGGCCCCAGGCTCAGAATGGCCCAGTAGAGCAGGAAACTGGAAACGCCGCGGCGCCCGCGGGGAATATCCCAGATCGCGTTGAAGGTCTCTTCGATATTGCGCAGCATCAGCCCCGCAGTTATCAGCAGTATGCCGATACCGGCACCGGTGAGGCGCTGGGCCTGGGAGGAAAAACTGCTGATGTACTCCTGCACCTCGCGCCCGCTCTCCGGCACGAAGTGGGAGAAGATCTGCTGCTGTAACTTGCTCTCCAGGCCGGCAAAGTCCGGGAACAGCGACAGCATCGCATAGCTGACCGTGACCAGCGGCACTATCGCGAACAGCGTCATATAAGTGAGCGCCGCGGCGCTCTGGCGGCAGTTCTTTTCTTTGAACAGCGTCCACAGGGAAGCGAAGAAGCGACGCCAACGGTGTACCAGTTCCGTCATTTGGAATTCCGTTTTTTGTTGTTGTTCGAGTTCTGAGCGGAGCTGTCCGGGGGCAGCTTTCCGGGACACGCTGTGAATACATCCCTGGCCCCAAAGGGCCTCAACCGGTTTAGAACTCCAAAACATTATTCGGTTAGAATACGCCAAACCTTAACAGGATGCCGCCAATATGTGGACGATTTACCACAACCCCCGTTGTTCAAAATCCCGTCAGACCCTGCAGCTGCTGCAGGACAATGGCATTGAGCCGGAAGTGGTCCTCTACCTGGAGACGCCCCCGTCCCGGGAGACCCTGGCCGATCTGCTGCAAAAGCTCGGCATCGGCGCGCGCGAACTGCTGCGCAGCGGCGAGGACGCCTACAAAGAACTGCAACTCAAAGACAGGAGCCTCAGCGAAGAGCAGCTGCTCGACGCCATGGTGCAGCACCCGATACTGATTCAGCGCCCGATCGTGGTGAAGGGTGACAGGGCCGTGCTCGGCCGCCCGCCGGAAAATGTGCTGGAGCTGATTTGATGGCGCGGGATGCCGAAGCCTATGTGCTGATCCTCTACTACTCCCGCAACGGCGCCACCGCCAGGATGGCCGCGGAACTCGCGCGCGGCGTCGAAGCCGCCGGCATAGCCGCACGCCTGCGCACCGTGCCCAGGGTGTCCCCGGATACCGAGGCCAGCCTGCCGCCGGTGCCGGACGAGGGCGCCCCCTACTGCACCAGCGACGACCTGCGCAACTGCGCCGGGCTGCTGCTCGGCAGCCCCACCCGCTTCGGCAACATGGCCGCGCCGCTGCGCTATTTCCTCGACCAGACCAGCGACATCTGGCTGGAGGGCAGCCTGTCGGGCAAACCCGCCGCGGTGTTCACGGCCACCGGCAGCCTGCACGGCGGCCAGGAGAGCACGCTGATATCGATGATGCTGCCTCTGCTGCACCACGGTATGTTGATCGCCGGTATCCCCTACTCCGAGCCGGCACTGACCCACACCAAGAGCGGCGGCACCCCCTACGGCGCCTCCCACTGGTCCGGCGGCGGCGATGGCGCGCTGAGCGAAGACGAGATCAGCCTGTGCCGCGCCCTGGGCGAGCGTATCGGCAAACTGGCCCGCAACCTGGAGATTCCCGCGTGAGCAGCGCAGGCGACAACTCCGTCGCGCGCAAGCTGCGCATCGCCCGGCGCCTGAACTGGGCCTGTTATATCGGCCTGATGCTGCTGTTCACCGCCTGGAACCTGTTCCTGCCCGGCGGCTCCGTCAAGTGGTGGCTGCTGCAGGTGCTGCCCCTGTTGTTGGTTCTGCCGGGGCTGCTGAAAAGCAATTACCGCAGCTATTTGTGGTTGTGTTTTATCCTGCTGCTGTATATCACCGCCGCTATTGTCGACGTAATGATGCCCGGGCGCGGCTGGCAGCATGGCGTACTATTGGTGTTGAGCCTTACCCTATTCTTCTCCGCGATGATGACCAGCCGCTGGCAGCGCCTGCAGTAACCCCCTGCAGCTGCCCCGGCGCCAAATACAATGTCTGCGCAAAATGTAGCCACCCCGAATGCGCTAAGGAGTTTTGAGGTTGACTGATTCACCCCATCAGAAAGGATTTATCCGCCGCTTCTTCGGCGCCATAGGCGCTACCGTCACCTGGCTGCGCCGCGTCTTCACCAACCTGCTGTTCCTGCTGCTGTTGCTGTTTATCGGCATCGCCATCTTCGGCAAGGAGGAGGCGCTGACGATTCCCCAGGGCGCGGCTCTGCGGGTGGCCCCCAGCGGCTTCCTGGTCGACGAGGTCTCCCGGCCCAGCAGCCTGCCCGCTTTTCTCGGCGGCCCGCCGGGGCCGGTGGAGGTGCGCGTCAAGGACCTGGTGGATGCGATCGACAGCGCCGCCAAGGACAAGCGTATCTCGTCACTGGTGCTGGAACTGGACTATATGGTCGGCGCCAACCTGAGCAAGCTGGAGGAAGTCGGCGCCGCGCTGCAGCGCTTCAAGGCCGCCGACAAGCCCATCTACGCCATCGGCGACAACTACACCCAGGCCCAGTACTTCCTCGCCAGCCACGCCGACAAGATCTACCTGAACCCGATGGGGTCGGTGCTGCTGACCGGCTTCGGCGCCTACCGCAACTACTACAAGAGCGCGCTGGACAAGCTCAAGGTCAACTTCCACGTGTTCCGCGTCGGCGACTACAAGGACTTTATCGAGCCCTACACCCGCGACGATATGTCCCCCGCCTCCCGTGAGAACAACCAGCGCTGGCTGCACGAACTCTGGAGCGAGTACACAGAACAGGTCACCGGCCTGCGCAACCTGCCGCCGGAGAGCATCGATACTTTCATCGACGAGCTGCCGGAAAGGCTGCAGCAGCACGAGGGCAGCTGGGCCGAGGCGGCCCTGGCCAACAAGCTGGTGGACCAGCTGGCCAGCCGCCGCATCGCGATCGACGAGCTTCGGCAGACCATAGGCGCGGAGGAAAAGAAACCGGGCTATAAATCCATCGACGCCCTCGCCTATTTGCGCAACCAGAAGCGCACCCAGATTCCGAAGCCGGCCAAGGACAGCGGCAGGATCGGCCTGATCTCCGCCAGTGGCGCCATCGTCGACGGCGAGGCGCCGGCGGGCCAGATCGGCAGCGAGACCCTGGGCAAGCTGATCGCCAGCGCGCGCGAGAAGAAAGTCGACGCACTGGTGCTGCGCATCGACAGCGGCGGCGGCTCCGCCTTCGCCTCCGAGGCCATCCGCCAGGAGCTGCTCGCCACCCGCGAAGCGGATATCCCGGTGGTCATCTCCATGGGCAGCGTGGCCGCCTCCGGCGGCTACTGGATCGCCACCGGCGGCGACCGTATCTGGGCCTCGCCGTCCACCATCACCGGCTCCATCGGCGTCTTCGGCGCCTTCCCCACCTTCGAGGAATCCCTGGAGAGCCTCGGCATCTACAACGACGGCGTAGGTACCTCGGAACTGGCCGGCACCATGCGCCTGGACCGCCCCCTGCCGGAGGCGGCGGCCAGCGTGCTGCAACAGGGCGTGGAGAACACCTATGCGCGCTTCCTGCGCATCGTCGCCGAGGCCCGCGGCAGCACACCGAAGGAGGTGCACAAGATAGCCCAGGGCCAGGTGTGGACCGGCCGCGCCGCCCAGCAACTGGGCCTGGTGGACGAGCTGGGCAACCTCAACGACGCCATCGCCGACGCCGCGCAACTGGCCGAGGTGGAGCGCTACGAGGTGGTGGAAATACAGCGCGAACTGACGCCGGGAGAAAAGCTGCTGCGCGCGCTGGCGGACAATGTGGACGCCCGCATCGCCGCCGTCTTGTCCGATTCCGTCGGGACCAACCTGCCCCTCGGCGCCTGGCTGAACAGCCTGCAACCGGCACTGGCCCCCCTGGCCGAACTGCAGAGCTACCGCGACCCGCGCGCCCTCTATGTGCGCTGCCTGAGCTGCGCGGCGCCCTGATCCCCCTCCTGATCCCCCTCCTGAGCCCCCTGCAGGAGCGGCCGGTGGCCGCTCCTACGGGGGGCCCACCTGCCCAACCATATTCCCCCCTGCTCTCCGGCAACAGGCCCCACCTCAAACCCTACCGCTTCGGTCGCGGCCGCCCGTACAGCTTCCGCAATTCGTCCTTGGCCGCCTCCAGCCTGCGGCGCCGCTCCGCGGGCAGATTGCGCCCGGCGCGGTTGATATAGAAAGTCAGCATCGACATCGCCGAGCGGTAGGGATCAGACTTGCGCCGCTCACTGCGCTCCGCGGAGCGCTGCAGCGAGCGCGCTATGGCCCCCGGGTCCTTCAGCGTGAAGACCCCGGGCTCCAGATCCAGCGCGTCGCTGGTCTGCGTGACCTTTTGCGACCAGCGCTCCAATTTGACCTTTTTCCCCTGCGCCACCGCCGACTCCACCGTTAAACCGTCGATCACCGAAATATATTGTGCCCGCCGGCGCACCGGAACAGGGCGCGGCGCACCACCGGTGCCCCGGGATCGGCAGTGTTTGAGGGACAAAACCGGTGCAGGCGGTCCCTGTGGCGCCAGATGGCACCGCCCGGGCGCGCCGCTGGCCCATAATGCCCACTTGGCACTGTTTTTGGACGTCGGTAGATGAGAAGGGCTTCACAGGCAAACGACTCAGGCGATGGCAACCCCTAATCCACCCGCGGGCGACTGGCTGATCGTCAGCGATCTGGACGGCACACTGCTGGATCACCACGACTACTCCCACGCCCCGGTAGACGCGCTGCTGCGGCAGTTGGAGACCCGGCGCGTTCCGGTCATCCTGAACAGCAGCAAGACTTTTTCGGAAATACTCGAACTGCGCCGCCGGCTGCGCAACCGCCACCCGTTTATCGTCGAGAATGGCTCCGCGCTTTGTATTCCCAGCGGCTATTTTCCACAGAGACCCGCCGGCGCGCGGACCCGTGGCGATTTCTGGCTGATCGAAACGGGATTGCCGCGGGAGCGATTGCTGAGCTACCTGCGCGCAGATGCAGAAGAGAGGGGCGCTCCCTACCTGAGTTTCTCCGCCGCCTCCTGCGAGGAGATCGCCGAGGCGACCGGCCTGACGCCGGCGCAGGCGCGCGCGGCACAGAGCCGCGACTACTCTGAGCCGCTGCTGTGGCGCGGAAGCGGGGAAGAAAAGCGGGCCTTCGCTTGCCGCGCCCGCGCCGCCGGCCTCGCCACCCTGGAGGGCGGCCGCTTCCTGCACCTGCTGGGGCCGACGGACAAGGGCGCCGCCACACTGAAGCTGCTGGACTGCTACCGCCGCTACCATGAAACCGACTACCGCCTGGTGGCCGCCGGCGACAGCCCCAATGACCTGGATATGCTGGCGGTCGCGGATATCGCCGTCGTCATCCGCGCCCCCCACCGGCCGCCCCCGGCACTGCGGCCGCGCGCGGGCCAGCGCGTGATCGTCAGCGAAGCCCCGGGGCCGAGTGGCTGGAAGGAGGCCATCGGACAGCTATTTTCTATTTCGGAGCAATAGAAGAAGCCACCCGACAACCGGACAGGAGTCTCCCGTGACCGATTTTTTTCAGAACGGATCCATCACCACCCTGCACAACCTGTGCGACCGCCCGCTGGAGGAGATGGAGCAGGAGCTGACGGAGTTCTCCCGCCAGCGCCCCATGTCGCTGCTGCTGCCGTCCCTCTACTCGGAGCTGGAGGGCGAGGCGCTGCCGAAAATCCTCGAGGAACTGGCCCGGGTGCCCTATCTGTCGGAAATTGTGATCGGCCTGGACAGAGCCGACGAGTCCCAATACCGGAACGCGCTGCGGGAATTCGCGTGCCTGCCGCAGCGCCTGCGCGTACTCTGGAACGACGGTCCGCGCCTGCGCGAACTGGATGCCAAGCTGCACGAGCGCGGCCTGGCGCCGGTCGAGCCCGGCAAGGGGCGCAACGTCTGGTACTGCCTCGGCTATATCCTCGCCTCCGGCAGGGGCGAGGCGGTGGCGCTGCACGACTGCGATATCCTCACCTACGACCGGAGGCTGCTGGCGCGCCTGTTTTACCCGGTGGCCAATCCGAATTTCAGCTACGAATTCTGCAAGGGATTTTACTCGCGCGTGGCCGCGGGCAAGATCAACGGCCGCGTCTGCCGGCTGCTGGTCACGCCGCTGATCCGCACCCTGCAAAAAATCTACGGCCACAGCGACTATCTGACCTACATGGACAGTTTCCGCTACGCGCTGGCGGGCGAGTTCTCCTTTCGCCGCGACGTGATCAACAACCTGCATATTCCCAGCGACTGGGGCCTGGAAATCGGCGTGCTGTCGGAGATGTACCGCAACTTCTCCGCCAACCAGTTGTGCCAGGTGGATATCGCCCACTGCTACGACCACAAACACCAGACGGTGTCCTTCAACGACGATCACACGGGCCTGTCGAAGATGTCCATCGATATCGCCAAGTCGCTGTTTCGCAAACTGGCCACCCAGGGCATCGTCTTCTCCAGCGAGATATTCCGCTCCATCAAAGCCACCTACTTCCGCACCGCCCTGGACTTCGTGGAGACCTACCGCAACGACGCTATCATTAACGGCCTGAACTTCGACATTCACCGCGAGGAACAGACGGTGGAACTGTTTGCCAGAAACCTGATGAAGGCCGGCCAGGCGTTTCTGGACAACCCGATGGAAACCCCGTTTATTCCCAGTTGGAGCCGGGTCAACAGCGCCGCCCCGGGTTTCCTGCGCGAGTTGCACGCAGCGGTTGAGGCGGACTTCGAGGAGTACGGCAGCCGATGACCCAGACCCAGCGCCAGGCGTGCGCCCGCGAGGCAATTCTGCGGCGCCTGTGCGACCACCTGGCGGTGATCTATCCGGACAGGGAAGCGGAACCCCTGGCCAAAAAGCTGATGCACCTGATGCGCCTGGACGAGGACTGCCAGAGCCCGCTGCCGCACAAAAACCTGTGGGATGAAACCGATGTGGTGGTCATCACCTACGCCAACAGTATCCTCAGCGAAAAACAGCATCCGCTGAAGGCACTACACCACTTCCTTAAGACCCACTTCACGATGCTGATCAACTGCGTGCATATACTGCCGTTCTTCCCCTATTCCAGCGACGACGGCTTCGCGGTGATCGACTACCGGCGCGTGGATCCCGCCGTCGGGGACTGGAACGATATCCTGCGCATCAGCACCGACTTCCACCTGATGGCGGATCTGGTGATCAACCACTGCTCGTCACAGCACCAGTGGTTTATCAATTTCCAGCGGGGTGTATCGCCGGGCAAGGATTACTTTGTCACCGTCGACCCCAACGAAAACCTCACCGGCGTCGTGCGCCCGCGGACGACGCCGCTGCTGCGCGCCGTTTCCAACGGCTCCTCTTCCAAATGCGTCTGGTGCACCTTCGGCCACGACCAGATAGATCTCGACTTCCGCAACCCGCAGGTGCTGATGGAAATGGTGGACATCATACGTCTGTACCTGGATATGGGCGTGCGCATCTTCCGCCTCGACGCGGTGGCCTTCCTGTGGAAAAAGATCGGCACCAGCTGTATCAACCTGGAGGAGACCCACGAGATAGTGCGCCTGCTGCGCAGCCTGATAGAGCACGCGGACCCGAATGTGGTGATCATCACCGAGACCAATATTCCGCTCAGGGAAAACCTGTCCTATTTCGGCAACGCCAACGAGGCCCACTGGATCTACAACTTCTCCCTGCCCCCGCTGCTGGTCAACAGCCTGGTCAGCGGCAACTGCCAACACCTGAAAAACTGGCTGATGGGCATGCCGCCCGCGCAGAACGGCACCACCTATTTCAATTTTATCGCCTCCCACGACGGCATAGGTCTGCGGCCGGTGGAGGGCCTGCTCAGCGAGGAGGAGCAGGAAACCCTGATCCGGACCATGGAAAACTTTGGCGGGCAGGTTTCCTGGCGCGCGCTGGACGACGGCAGCAGGAAACCCTATGAAATCAACATATCGCTGTTCGACGCGATGAAAGGCACCACCGCCGGCGAGGACCGCTGGCAGATAGAGCGCTTTGTCTGCGCCCACGCGATCATGCTGGCGCTGGAGGGCATTCCCGCTTTCTATCTGCACAGTCTGGTGGGATCCACCAACGACTACCGGCGCATGGCCGCCCAGGGACACAACCGCGCCATCAACCGGCGCCAGTGGCAGGAGTCCGAACTCAACGCAAAACTCGAGGACCCCGACAGCCACCACCACCAGGTTTTCTACCAGCTGCGCCACCTGATCCAGCTGCGCCGCGAGCAGCCCGCCTTCCACCCCAACGCCACCCAGTTCACCCTGCACCTGGGCGAACAGGTCTTCGCCTTCTGGCGCCAGAGCATGAATCAGCGCCAGAATATCTTCTGCCTGAACAATATTTCCGACACGCCGCAGACGCTGCCGCTGTCCAGTATCAATCTGGTGGGTGCGGAGCGCTGGAAAGATCTGATCGGCGGGCAGCTGTTCGAGAATATGCAGGGCTCGGTGACACTGGAGCCCTACCAGACGATGTGGATCAGCAACCGCTGGTAACCCGGGGCGGCGGCATAAATAGACAGGAATCTACACTGCGCTCTGCAGCGGAAGGGCCGGAACCACCCGGTTGCGCCCGCGCTGCTTGGCCTCGTAGAGTTTTTGATCCGCCTCGGCGACCAGTTCGTCCAGCAGCGCCTGGGAGCCGCGCTGGGCGGCGCCGAGACTGATCGACAGGCTCAAGGTTGCGGAGCCGACCACCAGCCTGCGGCCGCCGACGGCACCGCGCAGCCGCTCGGCAAACAGGCAGGCTTGGGCCAGGGTGGTTTCCGGCAGCAGCACGACAAATTCCTCACCGCCCCAGCGCGCCACCCTGTCCCCCTCGCGGCAGTATCTCGCCAACAGCCGCCCCACCTGCACCAGGACCTGGTCCCCGGCCGGGTGGCCGTAGCGGTCGTTGACGGACTTGAAGTGGTCTATATCCAGCACAATCACGCTGAGGGGGCGCTGGTGGCGCACCGCGGTGCTCCAGACACCCGCCGAATCCTCGTAGAAGGCGCGCCGATTGGGCAGGCCGGTCAAGGTATCGATACGGGAGAGCCGCTGTGCCGACCTGCAGGCGTCCTCCTGGACCCGCATCTGGCTGGCCAGCGCCAGCGACAGGAGTGTGGCCTCCAGGGCCATACCGATTTCGACACCGTGAAAGGTCAGTACCGTCATCGGGATAAAGCCGCACACCGACAGGGTCGTGGCGGCGACGCCGAGCATGCTGCACAGGGCCGCGCCGAGAAAATAGCGCCCCTCGCGCTGGCCGTGGCGGACGGACAGCGCTCCGAGCCCGACCATCGCGATCGAAAACAGGATGGCGAAATTGAATGCCAGCAGCGCCGCGTCCACCTGGCTTCCCGCCCACACGAAGCACAGCATCAGTATCAGTGCCGCAGCACAGAAGGCGCCCACCCAGCGCGCCACTGTCGGCGCGTGTTCGCGCAACTTCAGAAAGCGGCCCGCAAACAGTAAACCGCAGCAACCGTAGACCACCATCAACACCAGAATGACGAAGCGCTGGAATTCAGTCCGCTCCGGCCACCACCAGCGGAAGCCGTGGCCCGAATAGGCCAGGCACAGGGCGATAAAACTGCTCAGGTAGAGGGCGTAGTAGAGGTAGCTGCGCGAGCGGAAACCCAGGTACAGCATCAGGTTGTAGCAGATCAGGGCGCAGAGGAATCCAAACAGCAGGCTGTAGCCGTACTGAACCCTGCGCTCGCCCGCCGTCGCCTCTTCCGCCGTGCGCAACCGGGCCGAGAGCACAAAGGGGTCCGCGGTCTGCGCGCGAATAAAAAGCTGGCTCCTGCCCGGCGGAAACCGCAGCGGCAGCTGGTAGCCCACGCCCGGCACCAGCCGCGCGTCGGCCGGGTGGGCGTCGCCGGCTTTCCAGCGGCGCAGCACGCGGCCGTCCTGCACCAGGTAGACATGCAGGTGATCCATCCAGGTCTTGCCCAGGGTCAGGACGCGCGGCAGCGGCCTGTGCGCACCGTTCAGGAATTCCAGCTGCATCCACACGGGGCGCGCCCCTATGCCGTAGCTGGCGATGGCGTAGTCCCCCGGGACGAAGGCGCCGCGCCGCCAGGCCCCGTAGGCGTCCGCGAGACCGAGCGGCGGGCCCGCCTCGAGCAGAAAGGCCCCGCGCCTGCCGAGGGGCTCGCGGTAGTCCCCGTCCCAAAACAGGGGCTCCGCCTGCGCGGTGCCACACAGCAGCAGGGCGACGCAGACCCCGCGCAAAATCCGCCGGCGGATCAGTCCGCCGACACCCGGCGGTATCCGGATATTCATGCGACCACCCGCTCCGGCAGCGG
This sequence comes from Microbulbifer sp. ABF4_143, assembly GCF_056160225.1. Classification (NCBI taxonomy): domain Bacteria; kingdom Pseudomonadati; phylum Pseudomonadota; class Gammaproteobacteria; order Cellvibrionales; family Microbulbiferaceae; genus Microbulbifer; species Microbulbifer sp. ABF4_143. Next base: position 134,421 of record NZ_JBSWWT010000003.1, on the reverse strand, counting down.
CGGCACCACCCGGTTCCGGCCGCGGCGCTTGGCCTCGTACAGCCGCCGGTCCGCGGCGGCGACCAGTTCGCCCAGCGTCGTTTCGGACTCCAGCTGCGCGACGCCGAGGCTGACCGTCAGGGCCCCGCCCCGGAAAGCGGCGGCGAGGCGATTCTTCTCGATCTCGCGGCGAATCCGCTCGCCAAAGGCGATCGCCTGGACCAGATCGGTTTCCGGCAGCAGCAGCACAAACTCCTCACCGCCCCAGCGCGCCAGGATATCCCCCTCGCGGCAGCAGCGTGACAGCAGCTGCGCCACCCGCTCCAGGATGCGGTCGCCGCGCTCGTGGCCGAAGCGGTCGTTGATTTGCTTAAAACAATCGATATCCAGCAGTATCGCGCTGATCGGGCGCCGGTGGCGCAGCGCTGTGCCGAGGACCGCCGCCGCATCGGCGACAAAAGCCCGCCGGTTCGACAGGCCGGTCAGGCTGTCGGTGCGCGCCAGCTGCTCGGCCTCCTCTCTGTCCCGCCGCTGCCGCCGCATGCGACTGCCGAGCGCGAAGCTGAGCAGAGCCGCCTCCAGCACCAGGCCCAGTTCGACCGCGCCTATGGTCCACACGCTGGCCGTCACGACACCGAAGGCGCTCAACAGGCCGAGCGACAGGCCGGCCATACTGCACAGAATCGCGGGCAGGAACAGGCGTGCGCTCACCCGGTCGCGGCCCCAGGCGAAGAGCCCGAGCAGCGGCATGCCCAGCGTGAACACCGCGAAGGTCGCATAGGCGAGATAGATGGTGGCGAGCTGCCACCCGGCGGCGATCAATACCGCGGCGGCGGCGATGACCAGCGCGGACAGCCCCCCTATCCAGCGCCGCAAGCGGGGGGCCTGCTCCTGCAGGCGCAGGAAGCGCGCCGCAAACAGGAAGCCCGCGCAGGCGTACAGCGCCATCGCCGCAAAAAGGCCGTCGCGCTGCAATCCGGTCTGCTGCGGCCACCACCAGAAGAAGCCGTGGCCCGTGTATATCACGCTGAGGGCGAGAAATCCGCACAGGTACAGGGCGTAGTACAGGTGGGCGCGCTCCCGCAGGCCGGCGTAGAGCATCAGGCTGTAGAGCGCGAAGGCGAGCAGGAAGCCGTAGAAGGCACCGTAGCGGTAGCGGTAGACCTGCTCCGTCGCGGCAAAATCGGAAGGCGGCAGCAGCGAAACCGGCAGGATCAGGGTCTCCGGGGAATAGGCGCGCACGAAGAGCTCTGTGCGCCCGGGCATCAGCGTCACCGGTAGGGCGTAGCCGAGCGCGGGAACCAGGAAGCTGGCACCCGGGCGGCCGTCGCCGCTGTGCCAGTGATTCTGCAGGCGCCCGCCGTGGAGCTGGTAGACATCCAGGCGGTCCAGCCAGGGCTTGCCCAGCAGCAGGCAATAGCGCAGCGGTTGCGCGCCGGGATTGATCAGCTCCAGGCGCATCCACACCGGCGGCGCGGCTATGCCGAATCCGGCGGCGGTGCGACTCTGCGCGCGGAAACTGCCGCGCGCCAGCGCCCGCCGCGCCCCGGCCAGGTCCAGGGGCGATCCCCGCTCCACCAGGTAGCCGGCGCTAGCGCCCAGCGGGCCGGTGCCGCTGCCGTCGACGGTGACGCCTCCCCGCGGGGAATAGGCTTCGGCCGCCGCGGCACTCCCGACAAACAGGGCACAGAGCAGCGGCAGACCGCGCAGCCCGGTCAGGAAATGGCAGAAACTTCCGCGAACTCCTTTCGCAACTGGCGTTTGCAAGTCGGTAGGCCTCTCGGTCAGGTGCCCGCTCGTTGGTGTTATCGGAGGACCTGATATGCGCCGCGGTGACCTGGCAATCCGTTATCGCTGTTATCCGCGCCGGCCGGCACGGCCGGGCTCCGTTAGAGAAGAGTGTAATTCCCATTCGGGCAGGCGGTTAAGGGACTGGCGTGCAATCATTCAAGCAGCGCTGCAGAAGGGCGAAGTCGCTGCAATTTCGCGCAATATGGGGGGGAAATTAGACCGCGCCACTGGCCACTTTGGGCTATACCGGTTGCGCCGTTTTCCGGCGGGCAGCCCCGCCTAACGCCCGTCGCCCGCGCCGAGTTCGACATCCCGCAGGGCCCCGCTCCAGGCCGCCAGCGCGAATGCCAGCAGGCTGAGTATCCCCGCCCACAGCAGCGTGGTCAGCGGCGCGGCGTATTCGCTCAGCACGCCCGCGGCCAGGGCACCCAGGGCGGCGGAGCCGAATAGCGCCAGCTGGTAGATGGAGATGATGCGGCTGCGGTATTCCGCCGGCGCGAACAGCTGCACTATCGCGCGCCCCAGCGCCGCCGAGCCGGCGGCCACCGCGCCCCAACAGAGGCACAGCAGTATCAGGCCGAGGGAGGTTGGTCCGAAGCTGATCGCCACCAGCAGCGCGGCACTGTACAGCAGGCACATCAATATGCCGCGCCCCGGCTGCGCCCCCTGGCCGCGGTGCAACATGGCGGCGGTGGCGGCGACAGTGCCGGCGACAAAGGCCAGTTGCAGCGTGGCGTAGTAGCCGGCACCGCGCCCGTACTGCGCGGCCAGCAGCGGCAGCACCACCAGGAAAACACCGATATGCACAAAGCCGTTGAAGGCCATCAGCGCGATCAGCTCGCGCAGCGCCGGGCGGCGCCAGGCCTGCGACAGGCCTTCGAGAATCAGCGCGTGGGGGCGGCTTTCCGCCGCTTCAGGCGCCCGCCGCTCGCGCAGCGACAGCAGGAAGAGCGCCGCGACCGACAGCACCCCGGCCTGTATCCCCAGCAGTATCTGCGCCCCCCACTGGTCGAAGCGGCTCGCCAGCAGCATGCCCACCGCCTGGCCGCCGTACTGGGCCAGCATCATCCAGGTCACGGTCTTCTGTACGCGGCTCTCGCTGGTCTGCCCGGTCCGGTCGCGGGCGCTGCGCTGCACCAGGTTGTCCCGCGCCGGCTGCAGGAAGGCGGTGCAGATGCCGAGGCAGGCGCCGTAGAGCAGCAGCAGGGCCAGATTCGGCAGGCGATAGGAGAAATACAGCAGCAGCCCCCCGTGGCAGAGCGCCAGGCCGAGACAGGCCAGCGCCGCCACCGAGGCGGGGTCGCGCCTGTCCGCCAGCGCGCCGCCGAACAGCAGGAACACCAGATTCGGCAGCAGCACAGAGGCCTGCACCCAGCCCAGGTGCAGCGCCGGCAGCCCCACCACCGCCACCGCGATCCACGGCAGCAGTATCACCTGCAGGCCGGTGGCCAGCGAGGTGCCGCTGTAGCCGAGGAGGAATTGTTTCAGTCTCGGGGGCATCGTCATCGGTCGCCAGCTCCCGGCTTTCCACTCCCGCGCCCGAACGCGAGGCTCGCTCCGGCCGCTCCAGGTATTCGCGGCGCCTTCGGCCCCACAGACCACTGCCGCAGCAGGCGCCGCAGCTGTTTTTCCGCCGCCGGGTCATCGGCGTAGGCGGCCTTTTCGAACGCGGCGGTGACAAGCTCCGCCATCGGCGCCAGCTGCGGCTTTTCCGCGCGCACGCGGCGGGCGAAATCCCGCGGCGCCTCGCCGGGGCGGCGCGCTATACCGGCGCGGGCCATGCGCCGACAGAACTTCTGGTACAGGCGGCTCGCCACCGGCAGGCGGCGGCCGCGGTTGCCAAACCAGAGCCACAGCAGCAGCCCGAGCAGCGCCAGCGCCACCGGTACGGCGAAAAGCAGCGCCAGGCGCAGCGGCGAGACCCGGCCGAGCAGCCGCTGCAACAGGTTCTGCTGCTTTTCACTGTCGAAACTGACCACCGCCTGGTACCAGCGGTAGTTGATCATGTCCCACTGCAGGCGCAGCCGGTTGAGAAAATCGATGCGGTGCAGCGGCAGCAGCGCGTCCTGCATAAATTCGTCCGCGGCGGCGCTCTGCAGGCCGTCGCGGATGCGCTCCGGCGAGACCGCGGCGGTGGGGTCCACCCGCCGCCAGCCGCGCCCGGGGAGCCAGATCTCCGCCCAGGCGTGGGCGTCGTATTCCCGCACCAGCAGGTATTCCTCCTGTTCCACCCACTCGCCGCCCTGGTAGCCGGCCACGACCCGCGCCGGCACCCCCGCGGCGCGCATCGCAAACACATAGCTGCCGGCGAAGTGTTCGCAAAAGCCCTGCTGGCTGCCGAACAGGAAGCCGTCCACCGAATCCGCGCCCAGCGCCGGCGGATTCAGCGTGTAGGTAAAACTGCGGTTGAAGAACTGCAGTAGGCGCGCGGAGATCTCCTCGGCGCCGAGGCCGGATCTGCGCAACTCCTCCGCCCAGGCCCGCGTGCGCGGGTTGCCCCCCGGCGGCAACTGCAGGTTGCGGCGGCGCTCGAAATCGCCCAGCCGGGCAGCAGCGGGCAGCGTCTCCCGCGGCCAGGAGCGCACCTCGTAGGCGAAGCGGCTGTATACCGGCTGTTTCTTCACGATGCGGTCGTCCGGGGTCTCGCCGACACCGCGGGTATCGGAGACAGGCCGCGCCAGGGCGAACAGCCAGGGACTGTTGCTGGCCTCCTGGATCACGCGGTAGCGGTAGCGCGGCCCGACTTCCGGCAGCCGCTGCTCGCGACCGTTCCAGTACACGACACCGCCGTCGCGCGGATCGACGCCAAAGCCCTGGCTCCAGCGGCGGCCATCGAAATCGGAGTAGACCAGGCCGCGCCAGTAGCGCTGCTCCGGCGGCGGCACCGGGCCGTCGAACGAGATACGCAGGGCCGGCTTGTCGGACTTGGACAGGCGGGTGAAATCCCCCGGCGTCATGGAGTCACTGATGCCGGTGCTGGCGCCGCCGGCGTCCTGGGGCACCGCCCACAGGGGCCCGAGGCGCGGCATGGCGACAAACAGCAGCAACATCAGCGGCGCCGCCTGGGCCAACAGTTTCAGCGACAGCCCCAGGGCGCGGCGCGGGCGCGCGCTGAAACTGCCCAGCTGTGCCGCCAGCGCGGCGGTGATGATCGACACGCAGACGACGCCGTAGAGGGCGTAGGGGATCGTCTGCTCGTAGACGAACAGGGTCGCGGCGACGAAATAGGCCAGCAGCAGGCTCAGAAAGGCGTCGCGGCGGCTGACCAGTTCCAGGTTCTTCAGGGTAAAGGACACCGCCAGCAGCGCCACCATCGGCTCCAGCGCGAACCAGCGCCGGTAGGACAGCGCCAGCCCGGCCACCACCAGGGCCACCACCAGCAGCTTGACCGCGCGCCCGGGGAGATCGCGGCGCCCGCGGTAGACTTCGAGCCGCCAGTAGACGGCGAAGGCCCAGGCGCAGACGATCCACAGCGGCAGGCGCGCGAACTGCGGCAGCAGCGCCGCGAACTGGGCGGCGAAGATCCACAGCAGGCTCTCGCGGGGCAGGCGGTCACGGGGCTGGCTCATAGGGCCCCCTGTAGCGGAAAGAGCGCCAGCGCGGTCAGCAGGCGCCGCTGGTGCTCGGGTCCACAGGCCGGGGCCAGCGTGGTGCCGGGTATGCGCAGACCATAGGCGATCTGGGCCCGCTCCGCTTCCAGCGCCCAGTGGCACAGGTTGCTGAGGCGGGTTTCGACGTCGCGGCCGGCGAGCAGGTCCCAGTCCAGCCACAGGCGCGCATCGGCGCGGCTGTCGTAGTCCTTGCTGTAGAGATCGCGGCCAGCGGCGTATTGCTTCCACGCCAGGTGGCGCAGCGAGTCGCCCGGCTTATAGGCTTTCAGGCCGGCGAAGTCGTCGCCGCCGCTGCGCCGCGACGCCAGCGCGGACTCCCCGTCGCCCGCGCTGGCGCCGATCGGCAGCGGACCGGCGGCAAGCGGGCGCGGGTAGACCAGAAACTCGATATCCAGATCGATCCAGCTCCAGCAGCGGAAAAGCCCGAGCGGAAAGCGGCTCTCGACCCTGAGCCGCGGCGCCCGCACCCGGCCGCGCCCGACCACCGGCAGCGAAACGCGGATATCGGCGCTGTCGCGCTCGACCAGATCCAGGCTGACGCCCTCCTCCGGTGGCCAGCTTATCCGTATCCACTCCCGCGCGCGGCCGCCACTGCGGCTGACGGCTATCTCCGCCTCGGCGTACTCGCCGGCAAAGGCAGGGCGCGTGCCGAGCAGCCGCAACTGCAGGCCGGACAGGTTGGCGAAGGTGTGCACCGGCAGCACCGCGAACAGGCTGACGAGCAGAAAAGTCAGCGCGAAGACCAGGTTGTTCTCATAGTTGGTGGCGAGCAGCCACAGCAGCGCGATCACCAGCAGGAAGCCCATGCCGGCGCGGCTGGGCAGGATAAACAGCCGGCTGTGGTCGAGGCTCACGCTGCGCGACGGCGGCGAGCGGCGGCTCAGCCAGCGCTCTACCAGCCGCTGCCAGCGGCCGGCGGGCGGGGGGGCGATCTTTGCGGACGGGGGCATCGGATCAGGCCGCGATAATATCGACCTGGCGCATCAGCCGCTCCACCAGCTGGCTGCCGTCGCCGCCCTCGCTCTGCAGGCGGTGGCCGGCCACCGACGGCAGCACGGCCTGGATATCTTCCGGCAGCAGGTGGCCGCGGCCGTGAATCAGGGCCCAGGCGCGGGCCGCATGCAGCAGGGCCAGGGCGCCGCGCGGCGACAGGCCGACGGCGCACTCGGGGCTCTGGCGGGTGTGCAGCACCAGCCGCTCGAGATAGTCGAGCAGGCTCTCGGAGGCCTTCACCTGCCCCACCAGGGCCTGCATTTTCTTCAGTGTGGCACCGTCGATGCGGGGCTTCAGCTGGCGCAGCTGGGCGCGCGGGTCGGCGCCCTGGAACAGCGCCCGCTCCGCCTCGCGGGTCGGGTAGCCCAAGCTGATGCGCATCAGGAAGCGGTCCAGCTGGGACTCCGGCAGCGCGAAGGTGCCGGACTGGTGCAGCGGGTTCTGGGTGGCGATAACGAAGAAGGGCTCCGGCAGCGGGCGCGTCTCGCCGTCGACGCTGACCTGGCGCTCCTCCATCGCCTCCAGCAGGGCGCTCTGGGTCTTGGGGGAGGCGCGGTTGATCTCGTCCGCGAGCAGCAGCTGGCTGAACACCGGGCCCTCGTGGAAGCGGAACTGGCCCGAATCGCGCTCAAAGATGGACACGCCGAGAATATCCGCCGGCAGCATATCGCTGGTGAATTGCACCCGCTTGTAGGAGAGCCCCAGCACCTGGGCCAGCGCGTGGGCCAGGGTGGTCTTACCCATGCCCGGCAGATCCTCGATCAGCAGGTGACCGCGGGACAAGAGGCAGGCCAGCGCCAGCTTGACCTGGTGCTCCTTGCCCAACAGGACTTTGCCGATATCGGCGACAATGGCGGAAATAATCTTTTGCACGGCGAATCCATTACTACTCGGTTTTTCTTTGGAGTCCACGGGCAGTTGAGACCTGCACTGACTCCGGAGCGGCTCCGGTGCCGGGAGCTTCGCATTTCGCTTTGTAGGAGCGGGGGGGGGGGGGGGGGGGGGGGGGGGGGGGGGGGGGGGGGGGGGGGGGGGGGGGGGGGGGGGGGGGGGGGAGGAGGGGTGGGGCGTGCGTCCCTTCATCTTTTGTTTCTTTTTTGTTTTGTTTCCCTTCTTTTTGCTTCCCTCCCCCCCCCCCCCCTCCCCCCCCCCCCCCCCCCCCCCCCCCCCCCCCCCCCCCCCCCCCCCGCTCCTACAGGGCACAAATCAATTCGCTAGGCGGCGGTACCAATAGTTAATCATAGGTGTTTGACACAAGAGCTCTGCCCGGCCTGTCACAAACGGCGCCAGTTACAGCTGCGACAGCCCTCGCATCAGATCCTTTTGCAGATCCTCCACATGCTCGAGTCCGACGGAAATACGGATCAGGTTCTCGGTGATGCCGGCGCGGGCCTTGTCCTCTTCGCTGAGGCGGCCGTGGGTGGTGGTGGCCGGGTGCACTATGGTGCTCTTGGCGTCGCCGAGGTTGGCGGTGCAGGACAGGATTCTGCAGCTGTCGATCACCTTCCAGGCGGCCTCCCTGCCACCGCGCACAGTAAAGCTGAGCACGCCGCCGAAGGCGGACTGCTGCTCGGCGGCCAGCAGGTGGCCGGGGTGCTTGGGCAGGCCGGTGTAGTTGACCTTCTCCACCGCTTCCTGTTCGTCCAGCCACCAGGCCAGCGCCAGCGCATTGTTGGAGTGCGCCTGCATGCGCAGCTTCAGGGTTTCAAGCCCCTTCAGAAAAACCCAGGCGTTGAAGGGGCTCATGCTGGGACCGGCGGTGCGCAGGAAGACCACCAGCTCGTCCATGATTTCCTTCCTGCCCACGGCCACACCGCCGACACAGCGACCCTGGCCGTCCAGGTACTTGGTTGCCGAGTGCACGACGATATCGGCACCCAGCGCCAGCGGGCGCTGTAGCGCCGGCGTGCAGAAGCAGTTGTCCACCACCAGCAGCGCCGAGGCGGAGTGCGCCAGATCGGCCAACTGGCGGATATCGGCCACTTCGCACAGCGGGTTGGACGGCGTTTCCATAAACAGCAGCTTGGTGGCCCCGTTTACCGCGCCCTTCCAGGCTTCCATATCGGTGAGGTCCACATAGCTCACGCGCACACCAAACTTTTCCATATAGCGGCCGAACAGCGCGGTGGTGGTACCGAAGACGCTGCGCGAGCAGATCACGTGGTCGCCGCTTTTCAGCAGCGCCATACACAGGCTCAGGATCGCGGCCATGCCACTGGAGGTGGCCACCGCCGCCTCACCGCCTTCCAGCGCCGCGATGCGCTCCTCGAACATGCGCACGGTGGGATTGGTGTAGCGGGAGTAGACGTTGCCCTGGCTCTCGCCGGAAAAGCGCGCCGCGGCCTCGGCGGCGGAGGGGAAAACGTAGCTGGAGGTCAGGAACATCGCCTCGGAGTGCTCCCCTTCCGGTGAACGCGTCTGCCCGGCGCGCACCGCCAGGGTTTCCAGGGAATAGCCTTCGTCTTCGAACATAAACCGTCCCGGGTTTGTTTGAATTGGAAATGCTGAATGATGAAGGATGGAGAGGGATTAATAAAGCGTGGAGACTGGATGCGATTGACGAAAGGGATTGGAAATTGATCGGAGCCCTGAACTTGATACTAACCCCGCTAGCGGGGCCGCCATGAAACCGGATAAGTACGCGGTTGGGAGCGGGCCTGCGGCCCGCGAGCCGAGCCGAAGCCCGGCGTTCCCGGGTTATAGAGAGCCCTGGTCGCCCTTGCGCTGCTTGGCCTCGTCGTTGCGCTGGGCGTGCAGGTTTTCCAGGTATTCGTCATCCACATCGCCGGTGACATAGTTGCCGTCGAACACCGAACAGTCGAACTGCTTGATGTTTTCGTTGCCCTCGGCAGAGCTCGCGATCAGGTCTTCCAGGTCCTGGTAGATCAGCCAGTCGGCTCCGATCTCCTTGCACACCTCCTCGGTGGTGCGACCGTGGGCGACCAGCTCGCTGGCGGACGGCATATCGATGCCGTAGACATTGGGATACTTCACCGCCGGCGCCGCGGAGGCGAAATAAACTTTGGCAGCGCCCGCTTCGCGGGCCATCTGGATAATCTGCTTGCAGGTGGTGCCGCGCACGATGGAGTCGTCCACCAACAGCACATTCTTGCCGCGGAATTCCAGTTCGATCGCGTTGAGCTTCTGGCGCACGGACTTCTTGCGCTGCTTCTGCCCCGGCATGATGAAGGTGCGGCCGATATAGCGGTTCTTCACCATGCCCTCGCGGAACTTGACCCCCAGGCGGTAGGCCACCGTCTGGCCGGCGGTGCGGGCGGAATCGGGAATCGGAATCACCACGTCGATATCGTGATCCGGGCGCTCGCGCAGGATCTTCTCAGCCAGGTATTCGCCCTGGCGCAGGCGCGCCTTGTGCACGGAGACACCGTCCATGATGGAGTCCGGGCGCGCAAAGTAGACATGCTCAAAAATACACGGGGTCAGGGACGGGTTTTCCGCACACTGCTCCGCATGCACTGTGCCGTCCAGCTCGATATAGATCGCCTCGCCCGGCGCCACGTCGCGCACCAGGGTATAGCCGAGCACGTCCAGAGCGACGGACTCGGAGGCCACCATATACTCGGTGCCCTTGTCAGTTTCGCGCTTGCCGTATACCAGCGGGCGGATACCGTGCGGATCGCGGAAGGCGACGATACCGTAGCCGACGATCAGCGCCACACAGGCATAGCCGCCGCGCACGCGTTTGTGCACCGCGCGCATCGCGGTAAAGATGTCTTCCGCCGTCGGCTGCAGTTTGTGCTGCACGAGCAGCTCGTGGGCGAAGACGTTCAGCAGTACCTCGGAGTCGGAATCGGTGCTGATATGACGCAGGTCCTGCTGGTAGATTTCCTCCATCACCTGGTCTTTGTTGGTGAGGTTGCCATTGTGGGCCATGGCGATGCCGTAGGGGGAGTTGACGTAGAAGGGCTGGGCCAGGGCCGGGCCGGAACCGCCGGCGGTGGGATAGCGCACATGGCCGATACCGAAGTTGCCCTTCAGGCGCTCCATATGCCGCGCGCGGAAGACGTCGCGCACCAGGCCGTTGGCCTTCTGCTGGTTCAGCCGGTCTTTGTCGCAGGTGACGATGCCGGCTGCGTCCTGGCCGCGGTGCTGCAACAGAGTGAGCGCGTCATACAGCTGCAGATTGACGTCACTCTTACCGACGATTCCGACAATTCCACACATAGTCTTGGCCCTATTGGTCGAGAGGGGCGCGGGCGCCCGTTAAAACAATTTTACGAAAAAGCCCTTGATGGCCTCGGCCGCGTCCCGCGCACTGTCCTCGAAGGCGAGGAAGTGGGGAATCAGCGCCGACTCCCGCCACCAGCTGTCCTGCTCCACCGGCACCAGTGCCGGCGCCAGTATCAGCAGCGCCACCACGATGATGGCGCCGCGCAGCAACCCGAACACCATGCCCAGCACCCGGTCGGTGCCGGACAGGCCGGTCGCCTCGACGAAGGCCGACAGAGTCATGTTCAGGCCGGCGCCGGCCAGCAGCGTGAAGAGAAACAGGATGGCGAAGGCGGCAATGGCCTGCAGCGATGGTGTATCCACCAGGTTGGAAAGCAGCGGCGCCAGCTGGTCGCGGAACATCATCGCGACCACGAAGGCGGCGACCCAGGTAAGCAGGGACAGGGTTTCACGCACAAAACCGCGACTGAGACCGATCAGCGTGGAAATGGCCACGATTGCCAGAATGGTCCAATCAGCCCAGTTCATTCAACCCTACCTGCGTGGCGGCTGTTGCCGCGAAGAGCGCGCATTCTAACTGAAGCGTTCCAGCGCGTGAAGCTGTTCGCAGATCCGTTCGAAATTAGGATGGAATGCCGGCGCCGCGTCAGGCCTTGAAGCGCAGCACCAGCGTCTGGGCCTTCAGCAGCTGGTCCAGCTCCCGCTTGACCGCCTGCGCATCGGCCTTGCTGACCTTGGGGCCGACAAAGACGCGCACGAAGCGCCCCTTGTCGGTTGTCACGGCGCGGGTGTAGGCCCTGTAACCCTCGTCCAGCAGGCGGCCGCGCAATTTCTCGGCGCGCGCCGCCTCGCGGTAGGAGGCGACCTGCACCACCCAGGCCATCGGCAGCCCGCTGTCGTCGAGCACCGGAGAGGTATCTTTTTGCTGAGGCTGCGGCTCCTCGGCTTTTTCGGCCTCATTTGGCGCGGCCTGCGCGACCGCATCCACCTTTTCCGGTTCCGGATTGGAACCCTGTTCCACCAACTGCGGCTGGAACAGCTGCTCCGGCGCCGGTGCCGGCGCGACGTCGGCCACCGGCTGCGGCGGCGCTATCTCGATCGGCTGGATATCCGGTGCCGGCGGAATCTGACTGGTCACGTCGATATAGCGCGCGCCCTCGCGGTCGAACAGGGTCGGCAGGAAGATGACCGCGAGCGCGGCCAGCACCAGCGCACCCACGATGCGCTGCTTGAAGCCGTCGTTCAGCCGCCCTCCGCGGGCGGGTTTATGTTCGCGAGCCGCCATCGCCGCCTTCTCGTATCCGCTGTAAAACCGCTGCAACAGTAAAGAAGGATCCGAACACAAGCAACCTGTCTTGCGGCCCGCTCTCCGCCAGCAGCCGCTCCAGCCCCTCGGCCACACCGGGGCAGCGCCCGTCTATCCGCTCCTGTGCCACGCCGGCCCGCTCGAGGCCGGCCAGCAGCGCCTCGCGGTCCGCAGCGCGCTGATTGCCCGGCAGCAGCGCCGGATGCCAGGAATCCACGAGATGCCGCAGGGGGGCGAAGAGCCCCGGCAGGTCCTTGTCCGCCATGGCCGCGACCAGCGCGTGGGTATCGCCGGCAACCGGGTGTGCCTGCAGCCAACGCGCCAGGTATTGCGCCGCGGCCGGGTTGTGCCCCACATCCAGCAGCAGCTCGCGGTGGCGCCAGTGAATCCGCTGGCAGCGGCCCGCCAGGCGCACCTCCGCCAACGCCTGCTCGAGCCCGCGCTCCGGCAGCGCCCCCCGGACCGCCAGCGCAGTGATCGCGGCGGCGATACTCGGCGGCGGCAGGCTGAGCGGCGGCACCGCGATCCGCAGGTCGCCGAACCGGTAGTTCGAGCCGCCGCTACCAGTACCCTCAGCCTCTATAAAAAAGTCGCGCCCGATAAAGTAACTGGGAGCCGCGAGTCCCCCGGCCGCGGACACCACCGACAGCGGCGGTTCCGGGTCGGCGCAGACAAAGGGACTGCCCGGGCGCAGTATGCCGGCCTTCTCGCGGCCGATGGCCTCCCGGTCGCTGCCGAGCCACGCCTCGTGGTCTATGGCCACGCTGGTGATCACGGCCAGGTCCGCGTCCACCAGATTGACCGCGTCCAGGCGCCCGCCGAGCCCCACTTCGAGCAGCGCGTAGTCGACACCCGCCTCGCGGAACAGCCATAGCGCCGCCAGCGTCGTGAACTCGAAATAGGTCAGGCTGATCTGGCCGCGGGCCGCCTCCACCGCCTCGAAAGCGCGCACCAGCGCCGCGTCTTCCACCTCGGCCCCGCCGATGCGCACCCGCTCGTTAAAGCGCAGCAGATGCGGCGAGCTGTAGGCGCCCACAGAGCGGCCGGCGGCGCACAGCAGCGCCTCCATAACCGCGACACAGGAGCCCTTGCCGTTGGTACCGGCGACGGTAATGACATTCGGCGCCGGCTTTTCCACGCCCAGCGCGCGCGCGACTTCCGCCACGCGCTTCAGGCCCAGTTCTATTTCGGTAGGGTGCAGCTTCTCCAGGCGGGAGAGCCAGTATTGAAGAGAAGACATAGGCGCGAATGCTACTCAGAAGTTCAATGAGAAGGCACTGATAGCGGTGCTTGTTTGCGAGACTGTCGGCCGGAGGGACCCGGCCGACAAGCCTCCAGGGATGGATTCACGGCGTGTCCCGCAAACAAACACCGGTAGCAGTGCCGCCACCGGACCTGCAACGAGCACCCGTTCCTGCAGCTCGAAAGAGTCAGGCTCCGGACAGCTTGCCCAGCAGCCGCGACACCGTTGCGCGCATCTCCTTGCGCGGAATAATCATATCGATGGCGCCGTGCTCCAGCAGGAATTCACTGCGCTGGAAGCCTTTCGGCAGCTTCTGGCGAATGGTCTGCTCGATGATGTTGGGCCCGGCGAAACCGGCGCGGGCACCGGGCTCGGCGGCGTTGATATCGCCGAGCAGCGCCAGGGACGCGGACACGCCGCCGTAGACCGGGTCGGTCATAATGGAGATATAGGGCACGCCGGCCATCTTCATCTTTTCCAGCACCGCGGAGGTCTTGGCCATCTGCATCAGCGAGATCAACGCCTCCTGCATGCGCGCGCCGCCGGTGGCGGAGAAGCACACCAGCGGAATCCGCTCCTCCAGCGCGCGCTGGGCCGCGCGGGTGAAGCGCTCGCCGACCACATAGCCCATGGAGCCGCCGTGGAAGGCGAACTCGAAGGCGGCCGCCACCAGCGGCCTGCCCTCCAGGGTGCCGCGCATCGCGATCAGCGCGTCCTTCTCACCGGTGGCCTTCTGCGCCTGGGTCAGGCGATCCTTGTATTTCTTCACATCCTTGAATTTGAGGCGATCCACCGGCTCCACATCGGTGGCCAGTTCCTCGCGCCCGTCCTGATCGAGGAAGATATCCAGGCGGCGGCGGGCGCCGATACGAAAATGGTGGTCGCACTTGGGACACACGTCCAGGTTGCGCTCCAGCTCCGGGCGGTACAGCATCGCGTCGCACTTGACGCACTTCTTCCACACGCCCTCGGGCACCTTGCTGGCGCCGGTGCGGCGCTCCGTGCGGATCACCGCGGGAACAATCTTTTCTAACCAGCTCATTGCGTTTCCAAATCCCGATGCTTTTTATCTGCCGGCATTGTACCGGCCTGTGGCTTTCTGGCTGCGAATTAAAACACTAAGCGGCACTTCAGACCCGGCCAGATCAGCCGCTGTTTTTGGCTTTCTGGCCAGCCGGTCACGCGCTAGCGGTCGAGCGCGGAGCGGATTTCACCCACCAGCGACGCGACCCTGTCTGCGGCCGCCGCCGCGTCCGGCGCCTCGCCGATCGCCGAAACCAGCACACTGCCCACCACGGCGCCGTCGCCGTGCTCGCTGACCGCCCTGGCGGAGGCGCCGTCCTTGATACCGAAGCCGACGCACAGCGGCAGGTCGGTAAAGCGGCGGATCCGCGCCAGGTTATCGCGCACCGAATCCGGGTCCAGGTGCCCGGCGCCGGTCACCCCTTTCAGGGACACATAATAGACAAAGCCACTGGCGAGGCGCGTAATCGCCTGAATCCGCTCCTCGCTGGTGGTGGGCGTCAGCAGGAAGATATTGCGCAGGCCGCGCTCCGCCAGCAGGCGGTTCAAGGGCTCCGCCTCCTCCGCCGGCAGGTCGACGGTCAGCGCGCCGTCGACACCGGCTTCGCAGGCCGCGTCGGCAAAAGACTCCGCCCCCATCTTCTCGATCGGGTTGGCGTAGCCCATCAGGATCACCGGCGTCTCCGCGTCCTGCCGGCGGAACTCCGCGACCAGTTCCAGGCACCTGCGCAGCGACGCCTTGTTGGCCAGCGCGCGCTCGTGGCCTTTCTGGATCACCGGCCCCTCCGCCATCGGGTCGGAGAAGGGCACGCCCAGTTCGATCAGGTCCGCGCCGCTGGCCACCAGCCGGTGCATCATCGGCACGGTATTTTCCAGACCGCCGTCACCGGCAACGATATAGGTTACCAGCGCCTTGCGGCCCTCGGCGCGCAGCCGGGCGAAGCGGCGGTCGATTCGGTTTTCTTGACTCACAGCATCCCCCTTAAACTTCGATGCCGTCGATGGCGGCGACGGTGAAGATATCCTTGTCGCCGCGGCCGGACAGGTTGACGACGATATTCTGCTCCGCGCCCATGGTCGCGGCCAGTTTCAGCGCATAGGCCACCGCGTGGCTGGACTCCAGCGCCGGCAGTATGCCCTCGGTGCGGGTCAGTCTGCGGAAGGCGTCCAGCGCCTCGCGGTCGTCGGCGGTCACATACTCGACGCGACCGATATCCTTCAACCAGGCGTGCTCCGGGCCCACCCCCGGATAGTCGAGGCCGGCGGATACAGAGTGGGTCTCGATAATCTGACCGTCCTCGTCCTCCATCAGATAGGTGCGGTTGCCGTGCAGCACGCCCGGCACACCGTCGTTCAGCGGCGCCGCGTGGTGCCCCGTCTCCAGGCCCTCGCCACCGGCCTCGACACCGTACATCTTCACGCCGCTGTCGTTCAGGAAGGGGTGGAAGAGCCCTATCGCATTGGAGCCGCCGCCGACACAGGCCACCAGCGCATCCGGCAGCCGGCCGAACTCCTCCAGGCTCTGGCGGCGCGCCTCGCGGCCGATCACCGAGTTGAAGTCCCGCACCAGCTGCGGATAGGGGTGCGGACCGGCGACGGTGCCGATGATATAGAAGGTGTCGTCGACATTCGTGACCCAGTCGCGCATGGCTTCGTTCATCGCATCCTTCAATGTCTTGGAGCCGGACTCCACCGGGATCACCTCGGCGCCGAGCAGCTTCATGCGGTAGACATTCGGGGACTGGCGCTTCACGTCCTCGGCGCCCATATAGACGGCGCACTTGAGTCCCAGGCGCGCGGCGACGGTGGCGGTGGCGACGCCGTGCTGGCCGGCACCGGTCTCGGCGATGACACGGGTCTTGCCGCTGTGCTTGGCCAGCAGCGCCTGGCCGACGGTATTGTTTACCTTGTGCGCGCCGGTGTGGTTCAGGTCCTCGCGCTTGAGCCAGATGCGCGCGCCACCGGCCTGCTCGGTCAGGCGCTCGGCCAGATACAGCGGCGACGGGCGGCCGACATAATGTGCCAGGTCGTGATCGAAGGCCGCGATAAATTCAGGATCGTCCTTCAGGCGCGTATACATCGCCTGCAGTTCGTCCAGCGCGCCGATCAGCGTCTCCGACACAAAGCGGCCGCCGTAGGGGCCGAAGTGCCCGCCGGCATCCGGGTAGGCGGAAAAATCTATCGCACCTTGCTTACTCACTGAATCACTCCATGCTTTGTTACTGTTGACCTGGCAATCAAATATTTCGTCCTGAAATATTTGATTGTCGCCCTTGAAATACTGGCGAAGATGCGCGGATCTTCTGGAATTTCAAGGGCTCGCGCCGGCCTGCGGCCGGCGGCGGCACATCCCTGTGCCGCATTAACCCGGCAATCAAATATTCCGTCCTGAAATATTTGATTGTCGCCCTTGAAATACTGGCGAAGATGCGCGGATCTTCTGGAATTTCAAGGGCTCGCGCCCGAGCTGCGCTCGGCGACGGCACATCCCTGTGCCGCATTAACCCACGCAGATTTCAGTTGCCGGGTTAATAGTCACTCACCACTAACCCTTGGCCGCGCGAATAAAATCGGCCACCTTCTTCGGGTCCTTGACGCCCGGCGACGCCTCGACACCGCCGCTGACGTCCACCGCCTGGGGGGCTGCGGCCTCGATTGCCCGCGCCACATTGTCCGGGGTCAGGCCGCCGGCCAGCACTATCGGCCGCCCGCTGTGCCTGGGTACCCGCTGCCAGTCGAAAGTCTCGCCGGTGCCGCCGGGCACGCCGGGACGGTAGGCGTCCAGCAGGAAACCGCGCGCGCGCGGGTGGGCTTTCATGGCCGCGAGAACATCCAGATCGTCTTTCATACGCAGCGCCCTGATATAGGGGCGCTGGAACCGCTCGCAGTAGGCGGCGTCCTCGTCGCCGTGGAACTGCAGCAGGTTCAGCGGCACGCTTTCGAGCACCGAATCGACTTCCGCCGCCGCGGCGTTGACGAACAGGCCGGTCAAAGTAACAAAGGGCGGCGCGGCCGCGGCGATTGCGGCGGCCGTGTTTGTATCGACAAAGCGCGGGCTGCCGGGGTAGAACACCAGCCCCAGCGCATCGGCGCCGGCGGCGACGGCCGCAGTCGCGTCTTCGATACTGGTGATACCGCAGATTTTTACTTGCATCGCGCTTGCTTCTAACGGCCCGACCGGCGGTTCAAAAAAGTGAGGGGCCCGCGATACTAGCAGATTGGCGCGGGGCGCGAAATGCGCTCACCCCGGCACCGGCAGACCGCCGAGCGGCAGGGGCACCAGCAGCGGCCCGGGCGCCGACCGCGGCAACTGGAATTCCTCCGGGTACTGCACATCCACCAGGTAGAGCCCGTAGGGCGGCGCGGTGACGCCGCCGGCGCTTCTGTCGCGGGCCTCCAGCACCTCTCTCACCCATGTCGGCGGCCGCTCGCCGCGCCCCACCGCCATCAGTACGCCGGTGATATTGCGCACCATATGGTGCAGGAAGGCGTTGGCGCTCACTTCCAGCACGATCAACTGGCCCACCGGCGCTATATCCAGCCGGGTGATCTCCCGCACCGGGCTCTTCGCCTGACACTGGCTCGCGCGGAAGCTGGTGAAGTCGTGGCGCCCCAGCAGGAATTTCGCCCCCTCGCGCATGGCGTCCAGGTCCAGCGGGTGCTGGGTCCAGGTGACCTCCGACACGGCCTGCGCCGAGCGGGTCGGCGCGCTGTGAATCAGGTAGCGGTAGCTGCGCGCGCGCGCGGAGAAGCGCGCGTGGAACTGCGCCGGCACCTCGCGCGCCCAGTGCACGCGCACCGCGTCCGGCAAACGGGTATTGACCCCCTGCACCCAGGCGCGCTGCGGCCGTTGCGCGCGGGTATCGAAATGGACAACCTGGTTGGTGGCGTGCACGCCGGCATCCGTGCGCCCGGCACACACCAGGGTCAGCGGTTCCGCGGCGATACTGGACAGGGCCTGCTCGAGGTGGGCCTGTACCGTCTCCGCGGCGGACTTCTGCTTCTGGAAGCCGTGCAGCCGGGCACCGCAGTACTCGACGCCGAGGGCGATACGGCGCACCCCCTCGGGCAGCTGTTCACCCGGGGGAATTTCGCCGTTGGGTTTGTAAATATAGTCTCGTTGCATTGCCTTGCTCAGGATTCGATCGCGGCGAACGGCCACTCCTACAGGGTGGGCGCTGTTGGAGCAGGTGCAGACGGCCCCTATCCCGCGCCGCGACCATAAAAAAACCCCGCAGCCAGTGCGAGGTTTTTTGAAGCGGAGCGCGGCTTTACGCCATGCGCTCCAGCATTTCCTCCGCGCGCGCCTTGTGCTCGCCACTGCCCTCCTGGACCACCTCGCTGAGGATATCCTTGGCGCCGTCCTTGTCGCCCATATCCAGATAGGCCTGGGCCAGTTCCAGCTTGGTGCTGACTTCGTCGCTGCCCTCGAGCAGGTTCAGCTCCGAATCCAGGTCGCTCTCCAGATTGAAGTTGAGGTCGCCGAGATCCGCCTCGCCGTCACTCACCGCGGACGGCTCGGCCGCCTGCACCGGTTGCGCCTCGGGCTGCTCGGTGAGCGCCGGGTCACCGTCCCGGGCCAGCTCCTCTTCGGAAACCAGGCCGGAGATATCGTCCAGGTCGATCGCGTCGAGATCCAGGCCGCCGTCCAGCTCGCCGCCGATCGCTTCCAGGTCGTCGTCGGAAATATCGTCCAGCGACAACTCCGCCCCGCTATCAGCCGGTGCGTCAACCGCGGCCGCCTCTTGCGACTCCGGCGACAGGTCACTGCCATCGTCCATCGGCGACAGGTCGAGGTCGAACTCCAGGCCGCTGTCCGCGCCGCTTTCCGCATCGGCGCTGTCGGACTCGGGGGTTTCGTATTCGATCGGCGCCAGCTCCGCCTCGGCCTCGGAAGCGGCGGCCGGGCTGTCTTCAGCGCCCAGTTCCAGATCACCCAGATCCAGGTCGTCGAGGCTGAACGCCTCTTCGTCCGCGCCCGCCTGTTCGGCGCCCTGCTCTGCCGGCAGCTCGCCGTCGAGACTGCCGTCCAGGTCGAGATCCAGGTCGAGGGAGAAGTCATCCTCCGCTTCCTGGGTATCCTGCGCGCCGGCGCCGCCGCCGAGATCGTCGGACAGATCCATGGTCAGGTCGTCCAACAGGGAGGTGTCGCCCTCCAGTTCGCCGCTGGCGGCGCTGTCGCTGGCGAAGTCGTCCTCGAAAGAGGCACTGATATCATCCAGCTGCGCGGCTTCCAGGGATTCACTGGAGAAGTCCATTGCCGGCGCCTCGAAGGGCGGTGCGCCGGCAATGCTCTCGCGCAGGCGCGCGGCGCGGTCCGCGGCCGGGCCGTCGCTGATGCTGAGCAGCTGGCGGTAGTGATCGTCGAACTTGTCCACATTCTGCTGGTGCGCGTAGACCTCCAGCAGCATCAGCCGCGCATCGACGTTCTGCCCGTCCTGCTCCAGGCCCTGCAGCAGCTTGCTCTCGGCCTCGTCGTACTGGCCGAGGGACAGGTGGATTTCCGCCTCGGAGATCGGGTCGTCGGTGCCCACGCCGTCCAGTTCACCGATATCGAAGTTGTCGGCGGCCTCCATGGTTTCCAGCGCCGCCAGATTCTCGTCTTCCTGCCCAATTTCCGGCGCCTCGGCCAGTTCCCGCTCGGCGAGCATCTCGCGCTCGACCGCCAGCATGGCCTCCTCTTCCTCCTTGCGGCGACGCCAGGTGAAGAACCCGAACAGCCCCACCAGCAGCACGCCGGCACCGATGCCGATCAGCTGGATATTCTCCATCAGCCGCTCGACCAGCGTCGGCTCGGACCTGGTCTGGACCGACACCACGCGATTGCGGTTGTTGTCTTCCTCCACCTCGGGCTGGGCGGCGACTTCGGGCTCGACCGCCTCCGCCTCGGCATCGGCAACTTCGGATACCGTTTCCTCCGCGGCGGCCTGCCCGCTCTGTTCGGCCTGCTCGCTCTCTCCGACGCCGACCGGATCCAGAGACGGTTCGGACTGCTCCGCCGCCGCCTGGACCGCGCGCATCTCTTCGTTGGAGACCTCGACCAGGCGCTCCATGGTGTCGATCTGCTCGTCCAGCTCGGCAATGCGCTCCTGCAGCTCTTCATTCTCGAGGCGCGACTTGTCCAGCTCCTCCTCGGTGACGGCCAGCTCGCCGGCCAGCGCCTCGCTGTCCTCGGCGCCGCTGCCGGAGCCGGATATCACGGATTCGTTGTCCCCCGGCGCGGCGAGACTCACGCGGCCCTCGACCGCGTCGCCGGCCGAGGTCTCCTCGGCCACGGCGCGCGCGTCCAGCGGCGCACCGGTGGCCGCGTCGCCACCGATACGCTGGCGCCAGGAATCATTCTGCGAGGCCACTTCGGAGATGGCCTCGGTCAGGGGCAGCGCGCGCACGTCCTCCGCGCTCGGCAGGCGCAGTACGGCCCCCTTCTTCAGCAGGTTGATATTGTTGTTGATAAACGCCTCGGGGTTGAGGCGCTGAATCGCCAGCATGGTCTGCTGTACGGAGAACTCGCGGCTGACGCGGTTTTCCAGCGCAATCTCCCACAGGGTCTGGTTGGCGGATACGGGTCCATAGACCCGGCTGCCGCCGGGCGCGGTCTCGGGCGCAGCGGTCTCGACCTCGCGCACTGTGTCGGCCACCTCTTCGACCACAGGCTGCCGGGCTTGCGGCCGGGGGGCCTCCGCCTGCTGAGACTCGGCGGCGGGTGCCGGTTCCGCGGGGCGCACCGCCGGCTGCGGAGCGGGCCTCTGCACCGGCGTATCCCTGCGCACCTGCTGACGCTCGCGCTCGGCGGCGCGCACCGGCTGCTGCGCGGTATTGGTGGAGAAGGCGGGGAGATCCATCAACAGGGTGTATTCCCGCAGCAGGCGGCCGCTCGGCCAGCGGGTTTCCACCAGGAAATTCAGGAAGGGCTCGCGAATCGGCTCGCGGCTGGACACGCGGATGATCGGCTGACCGCTCGAGTAGTCCACATCGAAGCGCAACCCGGTGAGTAAATAAGATCTTTCGACACCGGCCCGCTCAAAGTCGTCCGGGCCCGCCAGGCGCACCTTGATCTCACTCTCGTCGAGGCCGCGAGTTTGCAGCAGACTGATTTCTGCATCGAGAGGCTGGTTGAGGGTGGAGTTCAGTTTGATCTCACCCAGCCCGAGCGCCAGAGCCGCGTTGCCACCCAGTGCGCTGACCAGACCTACCGCAAATGCCAGCTTTCGCACACGCATATCCGATTCCCTTTATTGTTAGAATCACCGGGTCTTCCGCAAATCACGCTTCCGAAATCCCCATCACTGTACAGTAAACGTTCAACCATGCGACTACCGCAATGGCAGCCGTTTCAACCCTGGCGAAATAGTCGCCACCCCCAAGCCGAACGAAAGTTAAGAATACACCTTCACTATGGCGGCTAAGTATTAAATATCAGTGGTTTTTTAGCAACAAGTGCACAATCTGTACGCAATTTATTGCCAGATCTTTGCGCAAGTTGTCCGACGCCGTACAAAAATTGAGCTGGCGCGAATTCAACAGGCTCTCGCGCAGACGGCCGACCAGAGTGACATCGCCACCGACGGCATTTTCCGCCGAGGGCCGTTCGGCCAACTGCAGGCGGGCGCCGTTGGCAAGCAGCG
The DNA here is from genome assembly GCF_056160225.1 of Microbulbifer sp. ABF4_143. Classification (NCBI taxonomy): domain Bacteria; kingdom Pseudomonadati; phylum Pseudomonadota; class Gammaproteobacteria; order Cellvibrionales; family Microbulbiferaceae; genus Microbulbifer; species Microbulbifer sp. ABF4_143. Next base: position 112,659 of record NZ_JBSWWT010000003.1, on the reverse strand, counting down.
CGCGCACTTTTTCCAGATCCACGTCCTGGTTAAGCACCGCACGCAGGTTGGCCAACTGGCCGTGGAAAACCGACGAGGTATTGATACAGGCATCCACCGCCACCGCCTCGCCGAGCAGGCGGCGCAGGTCGTGTACCAGCGCCAGCTCGCTGATATTGTGGCCGCTGGCCAGCAGTGCCTCGCTGGAGCTCAGCTGATTGAACGCCAGGCGCTGGCCGATGGCCGGGTCGATTTCCGCCTCCTGGCCACTGAACATGCGCGCAGTCTGCGCCGCCATAGAATCCACCGCCGCCTTACCCAATTCGGACACCGGCTGGTTCAGCTGCACTTCCACCGCCTGCAGCTGGTCGAGCAGCGGGTACAGCGCTTCCGCCACCATGGCCGCGCCGGCCACCGGCAGCGCCAGCACCCGGCGCTCGGCGGTGGCGATGGCGCCGCTGTTCAGCAGCGGATGCACCAGGGTAACGCTCTCGTCGCCGCGGGTATTCTCGGCCGCATCCAGCACCCAGGCGCCGGCCGCCTCGGCCGCGGCCAGGGCCGCCTGCGCCGCGTCGCCGCGCTTCAGCAGCAGCACCACCTGTTCCGCGGCGAACTTGAACTGTTGCAGCGACTGCACCGGGATATTGCGCTTGGCGAACACCTGCGAATCCACCTCGCTGTCCTCCACTTCCAGCAGGCGCAACTGCTCGGCGGCGACGGTGCCACGCTCTTCGAGGATTTCCAGCAGGGGGGCAAAGGCGGCGTTATCGACGCCGACGATAACCAGTTCGCGGGTAGCTTCCGACATGGTGATTCACTTCTTGGGATGGGGTACAAAAGAGGGGCGATTATACCCGCAGGGCACAATCAAAAAAGCCGCTCCGGGATTTCGGGGCGGCTTATTTGTGAGAAGAGGTTCACAGGTCGAAGCCCGGATCCGTAAGAGGGCTGTAGCGGGGGCGGTGGCGGCCCCGCTGCCGGGGCTCTGCGCGCCCGGCTTACAGCTTGCCGAGCAGAATCAGCAGCACCCGGCGCAGGGGTTCCGCCGCGCCCCAGAGGAGCTGGTCGCCGACGGTGTAGGCGTTCAGGTACTCGGGCCCCATATTCAGCTTGCGCAGGCGGCCCACCGGGATATCCAGCTTGCCGGTCACCGCGGTCGGCGTCAGCTGCTGCAGTGTGGCCTCGCGCTCGTTGGGCACCACCTTGACCCAGTCGTTGGCGGTGCCGATCAGCCGCTCGATTTCCGCCAGCGGCAGGTCTTTCTTCAGCTTCACAGTAAACGCCTGGCTGTGGCAGCGCATGGCGCCGATACGCACGCAGGTGCCATCCACCGGGACTGTGCTCTGGGTGCCGAGGATTTTGTTGGCCTCCACCTGCGCCTTCCACTCCTCGCGGCTCTGGCCGTTTTCCAGCTGGGTATCGATCCAGGGCAGCAGGCTGCCGGCCAGGGGCGCGCCGAATTCGCTGGTCGGGAAATCCGCGGAGCGCATCTTTTCGGCCACCTTGCGGTCGATCTCCAGGATGGCGCTGGCCGGGTCGGCCAGCTCATCGGCGACACCGTCGCGGATGGCGCCCATCTGCGCAATCAGCTCGCGCATGTTTTTCGCACCGGCACCGCTGGCGGCCTGATAGGTCATCGCCGACACCCACTCCACCAGGTCCGCCTTGAACAGGCCGCCGAGAGCCATCAGCATCAGGCTGACGGTGCAGTTGCCGCCGATAAAGTTTTTCGTACCGGCCGCTATGCCCCTGTCGATCACGTCGCGGTTCACCGGGTCCAGCACAATAATCGCGTCGTCCTCCATGCGCAGGCTGGAGGCGGCGTCTATCCAGTAGCCATTCCAGCCCTTTTCACGCAGCTTGGGGAAGACTTCTTTCGTGTAGTCGCCGCCCTGACAGCTGACGATGGCATCGAGCCCGGCCAGCGCGTCTATATCGTAGGCGTCGCCGAGCGGCGCCACGTCGCGGCCAATATCCGGGGCTTTGCCGCCGGCATTGGAGGTGGAGAAGAAAACCGGCTCCGGGATATGGGCGAAATCATTCTCTTCCAGCATGCGGCCCATCAGGACCGAGCCGACCATGCCGCGCCAACCGATAAAACCTACTTTTTGCATTGCAATCAACCTTTGGATTCCGTGGTGTATGGGTTCCGGCCCGGGCCGGAACGACGACGAGTGAGGGAGCGGCGCAACTATCAGAAAGCGGCCACCACTGCTGCGCCCATCTCCGCGGTGGATACCTTCTCACTGCCTTCGGTGTAGATATCCGCGGTGCGCAGTCCCCGATCCAGCACCTTGCTAACCGCCGCCTCTATCGCGTCTGCCGCCTCGCCCATATCCAGCGAGTAGCGCAGCATCATCGCGGCGGAAAGGATCGTCGCCAGCGGGTTGGCGATACCTTGGCCGGCGATATCCGGCGCGGAACCGTGGCAGGGCTCGTAGAGGCCGAAGCCGGTCTCGTTCAGCGACGCGGACGGCAGCATGCCGATGGAACCGGTCAGCATCGCGGCGGCATCGGAGAGGATATCGCCGAACATATTGCCGGTGACCATCACATCGAACTGCTTGGGCGCGCGCACCAGCTGCATGGCCGCGTTGTCGACGTACATGTGCGACAGTTCCACGTCCGGGTACTCCGGCGCCAGGCGGTCCAGCACCTCGCGCCACAGCACCGTCACCTCCAGCACATTGGCCTTGTCCACGGAGCAGAGTTTGCCATTGCGCTTCTGCGCCGCCTCGAAGGCGGTGCGCGCGATACGCTCGATTTCCGACTCGCTGTAGACGTAGGTGTTGAAGCCCTGCTTCTCGCCGTTCTCCAGCGTGCGGATACCGCGCGGCTCGCCGAAGTAGATACCGCCGGTCAGCTCGCGCACGATCAGTATATCCAGGCCGGAAACCACCTCGGGCTTCAGCGAGGAGGCGTCGGCCAGCTGCGGGTAGAGGATGGCCGGGCGCAGGTTGGCGTAGAGGCCCAACCTGCTGCGGATCTTGAGCAGGCCCTTCTCCGGGCGGATCTCCCGCTCGAGGGTGTCCCACTTGGGGCCACCGACGGCGCCCAGCAGCACCGCGTCGCAGGCGCCGGCCGCTTCCAGCTGCGCATCGGTGAGCGGCTCGCCGTGGGCATCGATGGAGGCGCCCCCGATCAGGCCCTGTTCAAAGGAGAGGCCCAGATTGAATTTTTTGTCCGCGGCTTCCAGTACCGCCACCGCCTGCTCGACAATCTCCGGGCCTATGCCGTCGCCCGGCAGAATCATGATTTTTTTGCTCACGAGAATCTGTTTCCTCTAATCGCATTTTTCCGGCATGGCCTCGGACTTCGATGCGAAGGCGCTGCTGCCGGGAACTTCCTGCGGGACTGTCGGCCGGAGAGACCCGGCCGACAAGCCTACAGGGATGTATTCACGGCGTGTCCCGCAGGAAGTTCCCGGCAGCAGCGCCGCCCGGAACTGCGAGCACCACGACTATTTAACGGCGTCGAACAACCAGGGCGCCTGCTCGCGGCGCTTGGCCTCGTAGGCGCGGATAGCCTCCGCGTCCTCGAGCGTCAGGCCGATATCGTCGAGGCCGTTCAGCAGGCAGTGCTTGCGGAAGGCGTCCACCTCGAAATCGATGGTGTCGCCATTCGGCTTGACGATCTGCTGCTTTTCCAGGTCGATGGTCAGCTCGTAGCCTTCCTGCGCGTACATCTCCTCAAACAGCTGATCGACGATTTTCTCGTCGAGCACGATCGGCAGCAGGCCGTTCTTGAAGCAGTTGTTGAAGAAGATATCCGCAAAGCTCGGCGCGATGATCGCGCGGAAACCGTAGTCGTCCAGGGCCCAGGGCGCGTGCTCGCGGCTGGAGCCGCAGCCGAAGTTCTTGCGCGCCAACAGCACCGACGCGCCCCGGTAACGGGGGAAATTCAGCGGGAACTCCGGGTTCAGCGGCCGCTTGGAACAGTCCTGCCCGGGCTGCCCCTCATCCAGATAGCGCAGCTCGTCGAACAGGTTGGGGCCGAAGCCGGTGCGCTTGATGGATTTCAGAAACTGCTTCGGGATGATCAGGTCGGTATCCACATTGGCGCGATCCATCGGCGCCACCAGACCCTTGTGCCGGATAAAAGCCTTCATTTACGCAGTCTCCAATTGGGTTTCAAATTCACGCACATCCACGAAGCGACCGGCAATCGCCGCGGCCGCCGCCATGCTCGGACTCACCAGGTGCGTGCGACCGCCGTAGCCCTGGCGCCCCTCGAAGTTGCGGTTGGAAGTGGAGGCGCAGTGCTCGCCCGCACCCAGCTTGTCCGCGTTCATCGCCAGACACATGGAGCAGGAGGGCTCGCGCCACTCGAAGCCCGCCTCGATAAAGATGTCGTGCAGGCCCTCTTTTTCCGCCTGCGCCTTCACCGCCTGGGAACCGGGCACGACCAGCACCTGCTTGACGCTGTCGGCCTTTTTCCGCCCTTTGGCCACCGTGGCGGCGGCGCGCAGGTCCTCGATACGGGAGTTGGTACAGGAACCGATAAACACCCGGTCGACTTTGATATCGGTGATCTTCTGGCCGGCGGTGAGCCCCATATACTCCAGCGCGCGCTCGATACCGGCGCGCCTGGTCGCATCGGTTTCGTCGGCCGGATCCGGAACGCGGGCGCTGACCGGCGCCACCATCTCCGGGGAGGTACCCCAGCTCACCTGCGGCTCTATATCCTCGCCGCGCAGCTCGACGACCGCGTCGAACACGGCGTCGTCGTCGGAGTGCAGGCGGCTCCAGGCCTCGACGGCCCTGTCCCAGTGCTCACCTTTCGGCGCGTAGGGCTTGCCCTTCACATAGTCGAGGGTGATCTGGTCCACCGCCACCATACCGGCGCGGGCGCCCGCCTCGATGGCCATATTGCACACGGTCATACGGCCCTCCATCGACATCTTGCGGATCACCTCGCCGCCGAACTCTATCGCGTAGCCGGTGCCGCCGGCGGTGCCTATCTTGCCGATAATCGCCAGCACCACATCCTTCGCGGTCACGCCCGGGCGCAGCTCGCCGTCGACGCGCACCAGCATATTCTTCATCTTCTTCTGGATCAGGCACTGGGTGGCCATCACATGCTCCACCTCGGAGGTGCCGATACCGTGCGCCAGTGCACCCAGGGCGCCGTGGGTGGAGGTGTGGGAGTCGCCGCAGACCACGGTCATACCCGGCAGTGTCGCGCCGGTTTCCGGACCGATAACGTGCACAATGCCCTGTCCCGGCTCGTTGATGCCGAACTGCACCACGTCGAAATCGCGGCAGTTTTCGTCCAGAGTCTGCACCTGGATACGCGACACCTCGTCGCGGATACCGGCCACGCCGGCGGCGCGCTCGGCCGCATCGGAGGGCACATTGTGATCCGGCGTCGCGACCAGGGAGTCCCTGCGCCAGGGCTTGCGACCAGCCAGTCGCAGACCTTCAAACGCCTGCGGGGAGGTCACCTCGTGGATCAGGTGGCGGTCGATATAGATCAGTGCGGTGCCGTCTTCGCGGCTCTTTACCAGGTGGTCCTGCCAGAGTTTGTCGTAGAGCGTCTGCCCGGCCATGGCCGTTTCTCCTCGTTTTTGGATTGACGCAGTCTAGACTCGGGCATTGAATAACATCAATTTATATTTATTATAAGTAAAAGTCGCATTTGGAATAAGAGCAAGGCAGCTACAACCCAATCCGACAAGAATACGGAATTCTGATGCGAAGGTGCTGCTGCCGGTACTCGTTTGCGGGACTGTCTGCGAGAGGGACCTCGCAGACAAGCCTACAGGGACGTATTCACGGCGTGTCCCGCAAACGAGTACCGGCAGCAGTGCCGCCACCTCACCTGCTCGCAGGCACCAACCACAGGAGCATCAAACATGGAAATCCAGTGGCTCAAAGCCTTCCTCGCCACCGCCGAACAGGGATCTGTCTCCGAGGCCGCGGCGCAGCTGCATCTGACCCAGCCGGCGGTCAGCAAGCGTCTGGCGGCGCTGGAGCAGCAGCTGGGCACGCCGCTGTTCGACCGCATAGGCCGGCGCCTGCAGCTAACCGATGCCGGCCGCGTGCTGCTGCCGCGGGCGCGACATATCCTGAACGAGGTCAGCGACGCGGAGCGGGAGCTGCGCGCCCTCGGCGGCGCGGTGACCGGCAGCCTGCGCATCGCCACCAGCCACCACGTGGGCCTGCACCACCTGCCGCCGGTGCTGAAGGCCTTCAGTTCCCGCTACCCGGACGTGGCCCTGGATATCGACTTCGTCGACTCGGAACAGGCCTACGAGGCCCTGATGGCCGGCGAGTACGAGCTGGCCGTCGTGACTCTGGCGCTGAAGGAATACCCGAGCCTCGAGGCGCGGGTCATCTGGCCGGACCCCTGCGTCGTCGTGGCCGCGCCGGATCACCCGCTGTCGAAGATGCCGGCCCTCGACCTCCCCGACCTGGCCCGCTACCCGGCGATACTGCCGGACCTGAACACCTATACCGGCAGATTGATCAAGCGCGAATTCGATGCCCGGGGCCTGAAACTCACCGCCAAACTCGCGACCAACTTCCTCGAGACCATCAAGATGATGGCCGGCGTCGGCCTCGGCTGGAGCGTACTGCCGCGCACCCTGGTGGACGACAGCCTCGCCGTACTGCCGGTGGAAAAGCTGCACATAGTGCGCAACCTCGGCGTGATCAGCCACCGCGCGCGCACGCTCAGCAACGCCGCCGGCGCGCTGCAGCAGCTGCTGTTGTCCACAGCGGACAAAAATTCGGCGGAAGAACCCTGATACGAGGCGCAATTCGCGGAAATTGTGCGGCCGACAACATCGCAACGGGCAAAAAAAGGTAAACTCCGCCGCAGCAATAAAAACGGAGAGAACCCAATGAAAAAAACAGCACTCGCCCTCTGCGCAGCCCTGGCCAGCGGCGCCGCCAGCGCCGACACCATTCTCGGCTTCGACGCCAGCGCCGGTGTCTGGCAGCCGGCCTACACCGGCAGTATCGGTGTGGACGATTTCAACGTGGACGAGTTTTCCCTGGCGGAAGACAATATCACCTTCCTGCAGGCAGCCCTGGAACACCCGGTGCCGCTGATTCCGAATATCATGCTCTCCCACAGCAAGGTCGAGACCAACGGTGAGGCCGTACTGGACGAGTTCGTCACTTTCGGCGACGAAACATTCCTGATCGGCTCCGAAGTCAGTGCGGACCTGGATCTGACTCACACCGACGCCACCCTCTACTACGAAATACTGGACAACTGGGTCAACCTGGATATCGGCCTGACCGCGCGCCAGTACAAGGGCGAGATGATGGTGGCCAGCCAGTTGCAGTCCGAAACCATCGAACTGTCCGGCGTGCTGCCGATGGTCTACGGCATGGCCCGCTTCGACCTGCCCTTCACCGGCTGGTCCGTGATCGCCCAGGGCAACGGCACCGGCTACAAGGGCGACACCCACACAGACCTGACCGCCAAGGTGCGCTGGGACTTCGTGCCGGCACTGGATTTCGCCATCGAGGCCGGCTACCGGGTGATGAGCCTGGACCTGCAGGAGTTGGACGAGCTGCAGAGCGATATCGAGATCAAGGGCCCCTATATCGGCCTGAACCTGCACCTGTAATCGCCATTGCGGATAGGCGCCGGCTGCCGGCGCCTTTCTCCTTCCCCGCAAGCGACGGCTTTTTACTTCCCGCCTTGGCCCTCAACTCCCGCCTCCAATTCCCCTCCCGTTTTTACTTTTTTTCCGGCGCCCGCATCCGAATCCATCCCGCGCGTCGTCCATAAGACGATTGGCAAAGGGCGCCCATCGCCAATCCTGCTCGTTCCGGCTTCCGGCCCATAGGCAAAGCTCCGGGTTTCGTGATTCCATGAATTGCGACCGGCGCCAGGGACCGCCGCTGGCGAATCTTGCAATCCAGGCAGATAAAACGCATGAACAAGAAATATTTGAAAGCCGCCGCACCGGTACTGGTGCTGGCATTGGGTTTTGGGGTTGTACAGCTCATGGGCGCGGCCAAGCCGGCGCCAGAGAAAAAGGAAGAAGAGCAGAGACTGCTGTCGCTTTTCTACTCCGAAGCGCGCGAGGAGACGGTGCATCTCGAAGTTGCCACTCAGGGCGAAGTGCGCCCGCACACCGAAATCGACCTGATGCCCCAGGTCCCCGGCCGGATTGTCGCCATCACGGACAAGTTCGCCGAGGGCGCCGGCTTCGAGCCCGGCGAGACCCTGATCCAACTGGACGATGCCGACTACCGGCTGGCCCTGGCCCGCGCCAAGGCCGGTGTGGCGCAGGCCGAGGTGCAGCTGTTGCAGGCAAAGGCGGCGGCCGCGATCAAACTGCAACAGTGGCAATCCATCCATCCGCACAAGGAACCCACCCCGCTGCAGGTCAACCGGCCCCAGGTAGAGGAAGCCGAGGCCATGCTGCGATCCGCCAAGGCCGAGCTGGCCGACGCCGAGCTGAACCTGGCGCGCACCCGCATCACACTGCCCTTTCGCGGACGCGTGATTCGGCGGGATGTGGGCGTGGGCCAATATGTCACCGCCAGTACCCCGCTGGGCCGCGTGTTTGCCACCGATCGGGTGGAAGTCCGCCTGCCACTGACCGATTCGCAGCTGCAGGAACTGGACCTGCCCATGGGCTTCGTCGCCAGCGAAGAGCAGCCGGGTCCACAGGTGACGCTTTCCGCCCAGGTCGGCCGGCAACAGCACCAGTGGCAGGGGCGCATAGTGCGCACCCAGGCCGCGGTAGACCGGCAGACCCGACTCATTTATGCAGTGGCGGAAGTGCACGCCCCCTATGGCGCGGGCGCCAGCGACGGCGTGCCGCTGGCGGTGGGACTGTTCGTCACCGCTAGAGCAGAGGGCGTGCAGCCCCACCGGGCCCTGGTGCTGCCGCGGGATGCGCTGCGCAATGCCGACAAGGTGTATGTGGTCGATGGGGACAACCGCCTGGATATCCGCACCGTGGAAGTGTTGTCCACTTCCGAGAACCGGGTAGTGGTGGCATCCGGCGTTGCCGACGGCGAGCGGGTGGTCACCTCCACCGTCGCCAATGTGGTGGACGGCATGGAAGTGCAGCCCATCACCCAACTCGCCAGCAAGTAACGGAGGCCGCGCATGAACAAACTGATTGAATGGTGGGCGAGCAACCGCGTGGCCGCCAACCTCGCCATGGTGGGGATCTTCGTTGCCGGCTGGATCGGCTTCGGCCTGATGGAGCGGGAAATGGATCCCCAGGTGCGCTTTCCGGGCCTGGAAATCCGGGTCGCCTGGCCGGGCGCGGCGCCGCAGGAAGTCGAGGAGCAGATAGTCGCCAGAATCGAGGAGGCGGTCAGCGACCTGGACAACATCGAGTGGGTGCGCTCGTCTTCCGCCGAGGGCTGGGGCGAAGTGTATATCCTCGCGGAGTCGACGGTGGATTTCCCCCGCTTTATGAACGACATCAAGATCCGCGTCGACGGCATCAACTCCTTTCCCCGCGACATCGAGCCGCCGCAGGTGCAGCAGTGGGTGAACCGGCAGGAATTTATCCGCGTAGCGATGCACGGCGACCTGAGCGAGCGCGAACTCAAGCGCCTGGCGGAACAGCTGCGGCGCGAGGCCGCCACCCTGCCCGCCATATCCCTGGTGGAACTGTTCGGCACCCGTATGGAGGAGGTCTCCATCGAAGTCAGCGAACTGGCGCTGCACCGCTACGGCATGACCTTCCAGGAAGTGAGCGATGCCATCCGCGCCAGCTCCCTCAACCAGTCCGCCGGCACGGTGCGCACCGAAGTGGGCAGCTACCAGCTCAAGGTGCGCAACCAGGCGGATACCGAACAGGAATTTGCCGATATCATCGTGCGTCAGACCGCCGACGGCGGCACCATTCGCGTCGGCGATGTGGCCACTGTCGTGGACGGCTTCGAAGACAACGAGATCCTCGCGACGCTGAACGGCGAACCGGCGATACTGCTGCAGGTGATGAGCACCGAGACGATGGATATCGTCACCGCATCGGAGTCGATCCGCGGCTGGATCGAAGAGCGCCGCAAGACCCTGCCCGCCGGCGCCGAGCTGACCCTGTGGACCGACAATGCCGTCGACTTCAAGAGCCGCCTCGACACCATCGGCAGCTCCGCGCTCCAGGGACTGCTGCTGGTATTGCTGGTACTGGTCTTCAGCCTGCGCCCGATCGTGGCCTTCTGGGTTGCGGTGGGCATAGCCACCGCCTACGCCGGCGCCTTTGTACTGCTGCCCACCGTGGGCGTGTCGCTGAACATGCTGTCCACCTTTGCCTTCCTGCTGGTGCTGGGCATAGTGGTGGATGACGCCATTGTGGTGGGCGAGAGCATTCACACCGAATCCCACAATTCCACCCACAAGACGCCCCTCAGCGCCGCCGTGCTGGGCACGCAGTTGGTGGCCAAGCCGGTCATCTTTGCGGTGGTGACCACCATTCTGGCATTCCTGCCGTGGATCTTTATCAGCGGCTCCACCAGCGAGTTCACCCGCCATATCACCTGGGTGGTGATACTCGCGCTGGTTTTCTCCCTGATCGAATCCCTGTTTATCCTGCCGGCGCACCTGAACAACCTGAAGCCGCGCACCCGCCCGGGCCGCTTTGGCCGCGTGCAGCAGCGCATCGCCGATCGCATCGTCCACTTTGCCCAGAACCACTACCGCCGCACCGGCGAGTGGGCGGTGGAGCGCCGCTACCTGACGCTGAGCATTTTTATTGCCGTACTGATGATCGGCTTCGGCATGTTCGGCAGCGGCTGGGTGAAGAAGAGCTTTATGCCGGAGATAGAGTCCGACCAGATCATCGTCAACGTCGTGATGCCGGAAGGGGCGCCCTACAGCCGCGCGCTGGAAGTGCTGGCGCAACTGCAGGACGCCGAGAAGCGCCTGGAGGAAGAGGTCAACCAGCGCACCGAGGGCCAGGGGGTGCTGATCGAAAACTGGTACACCCGCTCGCGGCGCGACAGCGTGATCGCCATCGTCAAGCTGGCGCCACCGGAAGTGCGCGACATGTCGGCCAAGGACGCCGCCCTGCGCCTGCGCGAACTGCTGGGCGACGTACCCGACGCCAAGGAAGTGTCGGTGCAGTACTCGATGGGCAACGACGGTCCCGGCTTCGAACTCTCCATCCGCCACCCGGACCTGGACGTGCTGCGCAGTGCCACGGCGGAACTGGAGGCCCAACTGCGCAGCTACGAAAGCCTCTACGATGTGCGCAACAACCTCGAGGGCGCCTCCGAGGAAATCCGTATCGACCTGAAGCCCGGCGCCGCCAGGCTGGGGCTGACCCTGGCGGAAGTGAACCGCCAGGTGCGCCAGGCCTACTTCGGCGAAGAGGTGCAGCGCCTGCCCCGCGCCGGTCAGGACGTGAAGGTGATGGTGCGCTACCCGCTGGAATCCCGCCGCTCCATCGAGAGCCTGAAGGATTTCCGCGTGCGCACCGCCGACGGCCGCGAAGTGCCCCTGCTGGCGGTGGCGGACCTGGAATATGCACCGGGCATCAAGCGCATCCAGCGCTGGAACGGCAACCGCGCCGCGCGGGTCATGGCGGATCTGAAAGACGATGTGCGCGGCGACATCATGGACGATCTCAATGAAAACTTCTTTCCCGAGTGGGAGAAGCGCTACCCCGGCATCAGCCGCGGCGCCGTGGGTCAGGCCGAGGGCGAGAAGCGCTTTATCCAGGAAGTGCTCGGCCTCTACACCATGGCCTTCTTCGCCATGTACAGCCTGCTGGCGGTGGCCTTCCGCAGCTACTTCCAGCCGATACTGATCCTGATCGCCATTCCGTTCGCCTTTGTCGGGGCCATATTCGGCCACGGCGCCATGGGCATGACGATGGCGATTTTCAGTTACTTCGGCATCGCCGCCGCCGCGGGCGTGGTGGTCAATGACAACCTGGTGCTGATGGACCACTGCAACCGGCTGCGCAGCCAGGGCATGGCCCCGATGAAGGCCATCGTCGAGGCCGGTGTGGCGCGCTTCCGCCCCATCCTGCTGACCACCGTCACCACCATTGTCGGCCTGATGCCGATGATGCTGGAGCGCAGCATTCAGGCGGCCTTCCTGCAGCCGATTGTGGTGGCGCTGGCCTTCGGCGTGTTCGTGGCCTTTTTCGTCACACTGCTGCTGGTGCCCGCGCTCTATGCGATCGGTGTGGATATCGGCGCGCTCAGCGCGCGGGTGTGGAACAGGCTGCTGGCGCGGCTGAATATAGGGAGTAACGCCGCGGCGGCTGATTAATGTGCCGCTCAGAGCAGTGAGGACGCCGCCCTGTTTCTAATCGGGTGCGGTGGCGGCAAAGCACTGGGGCGAGTATTTCGAATCGCTGTAAATACATCCCTGTACGCTCCGGCGGCGACGGTCCGGCCGCTGCAGGCATTCGCGGCGCCTTCGGCCCTGTCGCCGACGGTTCGAAATACTCGCCCCAGCACTTTGCCTTAAAGACTGACTGCAGAACTCCGTTAGGAATCGGGACGGCATTTGAACATGCCGCTATTTAATCCCCGACCGTAATCACCCCGGGCGATACATCGCCATTCTGCCCGCGCTGGCGCAGCGCGTGATCGATCAACACCAGCGCCATCATCGCCTCGGCGATGGGGGTCGCGCGGATGCCGACGCAGGGATCGTGGCGGCCCTTGGTCACCACCTCGATCGGATTACCGTGTACGTCTATGCTGCGCCCGGGTATGCGCAGGCTGGAGGTGGGCTTCAGCGCGATATGGGCGATGATGTCCTGGCCGCTGGAAATGCCGCCGAGCACGCCGCCGGCGTTGTTGGACAGAAAGCCCTCCGGCGTTATCTCGTCGCGGTGCTCGGTGCCCTTCTGCTCCACGCTGGCGAAGCCGGCCCCGATCTCCACCCCCTTGACCGCGTTGATACTCATCAGCGCGTGGGCCAGGTCCGCGTCCAGGCGATCGAAGATCGGCTCGCCGAGGCCCGCCGGCACATTGCTCGCGTGCACCGAGATGCGCGCGCCTATGGAGTTGCCCTCCTTGATCAGCGCCTGCATATAGGCCTCCATCTCCGGCACCTTGTCCGCATCCGGGCAGAAAAACGGATTCCGCTCCACCTGCTCCCAGTCCAGCTTTTCCACCTTGATCGGCCCCAGCTGGGACAGGTAGCCGCGCACCTCGATACCGTACTTCCGCCGCAGCCACTTCTTGGCGATGGCCCCGGCGGCGACGCGCATGGCCGTCTCCCGCGCCGAGGAGCGGCCGCCGCCGCGGTAGTCGCGCAGGCCGTACTTCTGCCAGTAGGTGTAGTCCGCGTGGGCCGGGCGCACCTGTTCGGCGATATTCGCGTAGTCCTTGGAGCGCTGGTCGGTGTTCTCGATCAACAGGCCGATGGGCGTGCCGGTGGTTTTGCCCTCGAAGACGCCGGACAGAATCCTGACCTGATCCGCCTCGCGGCGCTGGGTGGTGTAGCGGGAGGTGCCGGGCTTGCGCCGGTCCAGTTCCCGCTGGATTTCCTCTTCGCTGATCTCGAGCCCCGGCGGGCAGCCGTCGACGATACAGCCCAGGGCCGGGCCGTGGCTCTCGCCGAAGGTGGTGACGCAAAACAGCTTGCCAAAGGTGTTGCCGGACATATTCCCTGCCTGTGCGCAATTTTTCGTGGAAAGCCGCGCATTATAGAGGATTCCCCTCCAGCGGAGCGCGGCGCGGCGCAAAAAGCACAAAGGGTGCGCGCGGCGCCCCCTGCGCAAGAGAATTTATTCGGCTTCGAAAGTGGATTGGTAGGCGAGCAGCTCCTCGCGGCCGATTGCGAAGACGCCGTGACCGCCGTCTTCGAATTCCAGCCAGACGAAGGGCACCTGCGGGAAGGCCCGCTCCAGCGCCTCCCAGCTGTTGCCCACCTCGCACACCAGCAGCCCGTCCGGCTGCAGGTGGTCGGCGGCCTCGCGCAGCAGCCTGCGGGTAAAGTCGAGGCCGTCCGCGCCGGAACCCAGCGCGATCTCCGGTTCGGCGCGGTACTCCTCCGGCATCTCCGCCAGGTCGCGGGCATCCACATAGGGGGGATTGCACACGATCAGGTCATAGCTCAGCCCCTGCAGGCCGGCGAACAGATCCGACTGCACCGCGCGCACCCGCTCGTTCAGCTGGTGGCGGTTGATATTGATCTGCGCCACCTCTATGGCGCCGGCGTCGATATCGCTCAGGTCCACCCTGGCCTCCGGGAAGGCCTCGGCGCAGGCGATACCGATACAGCCGCTGCCGCAGCAGAGATCCAGAATCGCCAGCGGCTCGACCTTCAGCCAGGGCTCGAATCCATTCCGGATCAGCTCGCCGATCGGCGAGCGCGGTACCAGCACCCGCTCGTCCACATAGAAGGTCATGCCACAGAAATGCGCCTCGTTGGTCAGGTAGGGGGCCGGCAGGCGCTCCTCGGCGCGGCGCTCCAGCAGCGCCATCACCTCGCGCCGCTCCTCCATGGTCAGGCGCGCCTGCAGCACCTCCGGCTTGCTGTGCAGCGGCAGGTGCAGGGCGTGCATCACCAGCGCCAGCGCCTCGTCCCAGGCGTTATCGGTGCCGTGGCCGAAGTAGAGGCCCGCCTCGTTGAACCGGCTGGCGCCCCAGCGGATATAGTCCAGCACTGTACACAATTCGTGCAGGCTGGCCTCACGCCTCTCGATCATTGACTCTATCCTTTTAATACGGTGGATGTACGGGGAACTTTACTCAAAGATGACAAAAGCTTAGGGTAGCGCACCCGCCCTCTCGGGCTGAGATGTTGGAAACGTACAGCATGAACGAACACTACGCGCGAATTATCGAAGCAATCGGTGAGGATCCGCAACGCCCCGGCCTGGTCGACACCCCCGAGCGGGCGGCAAAGGCGATGGAATACCTGACCCGCGGCTACAAACAGACAGTCGACGAAGTCGTCAACGGCGCCCTCTTCCCGTCCGATTGCAGCGAGATGGTGCTGGTCAAGGACATAGAGCTCTACTCCCTGTGCGAGCACCACCTGCTGCCGTTTATCGGCAAGGCGCATGTGGCCTATATTCCCGACGGCAAGGTGGTGGGCCTGTCCAAGGTCGCGCGCATCGTCGACATGTTCGCGCGCCGCCTGCAGATCCAGGAGCAGTTGACGGTGGAAATCGCCGAGACGCTGCAGAAGGTCACCAACGCCGCCGGCGTCGGCGTGATCATCGAGGCCAAACATATGTGCATGATGATGCGCGGCGTCGAGAAGCAGAACTCGGTGATGAAGACCTCGGCCATGCTCGGCACCTTCCGCAGCAACCAGGCGACCCGCAACGAGTTCCTGTCCCTGATCCGGTAACCCGCTAAGCTTTAAACGCCCCGTAGGAGCCTGCTTGCAGGCGAATGGCCCAAGCCTCCCGGCCGTTCGCCTGCAAGCAGGCTCCTGCACCCCCCGCCCCGGAGAGAGACCTATGCCCCATCTGGTAATCGAGTACGCGAAGAAGCTCGAGGACAAAATCTCCATCGCCGCGCTGGTCAGCTCCGCGCAGGAGGCGATGCACCAGTCCGGTCTCTTCGCGCCCCACACCATCAAGACCCGCGCCCTGCCCTATGACCAGTTTATCGCCGGCGAGAAGGGTGGCAGCTTTATCCACGCGGAAATCCGCCTGCTCGAGGGCCGCAGCGAGCGGGAGCGGGAAGAACTCAGCTCGGCGGTGTTCAACTGCCTATGCCAGTTCGCCGACGGCGTGCCGGCGGTGACGGTGGAGGTGCGGGAGATGGACTCCGGCTGCTACTCGAAGCGCCTGCCTTTCTAGGGAAGGTGATTAATCGACGTCGCCGCGCAGGAAGGGGCCGAACCACTCCGCAATCGCCTCGGCGCCCTCCTCCATATGCAGATGGTGGCCGCCGGGGAGCTCCCTCACCTGGATATTTTCGCGGCCCTCCAGCACCGGGCGCAGCCGCTCGATCATATTCACTATCCCCTCGCGCGCCAGCACCAGGCGCACCGGCATCGCGGCCCTGTCGAGGAAAGCCTGTACCTGGGCGTTGTTCAACTTGGCGGTGGAAGTGGCCATCAGGCGCGGATCATTGCTCCAGGTGACACCCGCGCCGATCCGCAGGGTGCCGCGCTCGGTCAGTGCGCGGGCCGCGTCCTGCGACAGCGGAAACATCCCCTTCCTGCGCGCCTCCACCGCCTCCTCGAAGGCGTCGAAGTGGCGCGGCTTGCGCGCGCCGTAGCGGGCCCGCTGGGCTATGGCCTTGGCGAGGATTTCCGGCGCCTCCCGGTCTTCCGCCGGCGGCGGCACCAGGCCGTCGATCAGCGCCAGCCTCTTGACGCGGCCGGGGAAGGTACCGGCGGTGATCATCGCGGCCACGGCGCCGCGGGAGTGCGCCAGCAGCGAGAAGTCGTGCCAGCCCAGCGCCTGCGCCATACCCAGCACATCCTCCACCTCCTCCCAGATGTTGTAGTTGGCATCGCGGGAGCGGTGGTAACTGCGGCCGTGTCCGGCCATATCGACGGCCACCAGGTCTATGTCGCCGAGCAGCGGCGCCAGCCGGTCGAAGCTGGCACAGTTGTCGAGCCAGCCGTGCAGGGCCAGCACCGGCTCGCCGGAGGGTGAGCCCCAGCGGCGGGCGGCGATGGCCTTGCCGTCGAACTCGAGATTGATTTCGCGGGGAGATTGATTCATGGGCGGCGACATCCGGAACAAACAGGCGGGAAATGTTGCAGCGATTGATGGCGGCCTGCAATGACCCGATGGGCCAGGATGGTTGGTGACCCGCACTATCGGCAAGGGCGCCTGGCGGCGCGGCCGGCGATCCGGCGATCCGGCGATCCGGCTATTCGCTGTGCTGCAGCCAGTCGAGTTCGGCGCAGCCGCTGGCCCAGACTTCGGCGCTGAGGCAGGCGAGGCTCGCGGTGCCCATTGGGTGTTGGTTGCCGCTGCCGCAGAGGCCGTTGACCAGGCTGCCGACCAGGGGCTGATGGCTGACCAGCAGCAGCGGGAAGGCCTCCTCCGCCTGCGGCAATGCGTCCAGCAGCCGCTGCGGGGGCGTATCGCCGATCAGCAGGGGTTCCGTCTCGACCGGCAGCCCCAGCTTGTCGGCGACTATCTGCGCCGTCTGCTGGGTGCGCACGAAGGGGCTGGCCCAGATGGCGCGCACCCGGGCCAGTTCGCCAGCGCGCTTTTCACAAACCTGCGCCACCTCCTCGCGGCCGCGATCGGTCAGCTGGCGGGCGGCATCGTCGCCGACCATCGGCTCGGCCTGGCCGTGGCGCAGTATCAGCAGTTGCACATCGAGCCTCCCTGTGGGCGTCTCTACACCTTGCCGCTGCTTTCATCCTCTTTGGCGTCCTCCGTGGGCTTCTCCGCCGCTGAGGATTTCCCAGCGGAGGAGGACTTTTTTCGGCCCGCCGCAGGCTTCTTCTCGGGCGCCTTCTCTTCCGCCTCGTCGCTGCCGAGCACAATCGCCTCTTCGGCTTCTTCGGCATCGGAAACCACTTCCGCATCCACCTCCTCGGCACTCTCGTATCCGGACAGGTCCTCGATATCGGATTCCGGCCACTCGGAGAAGGGGAAGGGTTTTTCCTCGGTGTTGTAAATCAGGAATTGCAGCGTCTGGTAGAAATAGGAGGCGATCTGGTCCCCGAGGCGGCGCAGGTTGTCGTTGGCGCTGCCGGTAAAAATGGCAAACAGGAATTGCAGCACCACCACCGCCAGCATCACCAGGCCGGCGATTTCCAGCAGGAAGAAGAAGAGCACCATATACAGCAGGCGCATCCACTGGTTACCGGAGGTCAGATTTTTTTTCAGGTCGTCGTTGTCCATAAAGTTCCCCGTCAGGATTTGGCTCTCTTTACCTAAGTCTACGGCTTTGCCGAATAGGCCACATCGAATGTCTGCGCGCCCGACATCAAATCGCGTATTACCTCCGGAATCGGCCGCTCCTCAAATAATATGGCGTGAATCGCGGAAACCAAGGGCATATAGACGCCCATTTCATCGGCTTTGCGCTTGATCAGGCGAACCGTGTTGACGCCCTCGGCCACCTGACCGATTTCCGCGACAGCCTGTTCCAGCGGACGCCCCCGGCCTACCAGGTAGCCGACGCGGTAGTTGCGGCTGAGGTCGGAGGAGCAGGTCAGTATCAGGTCGCCGACACCGGCGAGGCCGATAAAGGTCATCGGGTCCGCGCCCATGGCCTCGGCGAAGCGCATCATCTCCGCCAGGGCGCGGGTGATCAGCAGGCTGATGGTGTTCTGCCCGCGCTCCAGCGCGGCGGCCATGCCGGTGACGATCGCGTAGATATTTTTCAGCGCGCCGGCCAGCTCCACCCCGAACACATCCTTGCTCGAGTAGATGCGGAAGGTCTCCGAGTGCAGCACTTTCTGGATGCTCGAGCAGAGCTCCTCGTCCTCGCTGGCGATCACGGTGGCGGTGTAGTGCCCCTCGACGATTTCCTTGGCGAAGTTGGGCCCGCTCAGCACACCGATGCGCATACCGCTGGTCTCTTCGCGCAGTATGTCGCTCATCAGGTGGAAGCTGTCGTGCTCTATGCCCTTGGTGGTGGAAATCAGTATCGTGCCCGGCGCCAGCAGCGGTGCCACCCGCTGCACCACTTCGCGGAAGGATTTCGAGGGTATGGCCACAAACACTATCTGACAGCCGTCGACGGCCCGCGGCAGGTCGCTGGTGACGTCGAGTTCCGGGTGCAGGGGCACGCCGGGCAGGTAGTAGTGGTTCTCGCGCATCTTGCGACAGTCCGCCGCGCGCGCCTCGTCGCGCATCCACTGGCGGGTGTCGTGGCCATTGCCGGCGACGATATTCGCGATCGCCGTGCCGAAACTGCCGCCACCGAGGACGGCGATGGATAGGGGTTGGGAAGTTTCCTGCTGATTCGTCATAACCGCTTACGTTTTTTTGAGTTTTGCGGATTATAGAGGGGCTGGTGTGGCAGCCCAACGACGGTGGGAGAAAAATGTGGATTTCGGTCAGGGTGGATAAATATTGAGCTAAATAAGGATCAGTGACGCCTTATAGGTAGTGGCGGTAGCCAGTCGGGCGGCGGCCCTGCTGCCGGGGGCCTTTTGCCAGACACGCTATGAATACATCCGTGTACGCTCTCCACGGCCATCCATGGCCGTGAAAGGTCTGGCAAAAGGCCCCCGGCAGCAGGACCTGCGCATTTAGCATCAGCCGTTTTCCGGCACCTCAGAAGGCTGATAAAGCTCGAAAGCCCAATGCGAAGGGGCTGATACCGGTATTCGTTTGCGGGACTGTCTGCGAGAGGGATCTCGCAGACAAGCCCCCATGGACGGGTTCACGGCGTGTCCCGCAAACGAATACCGGTAGCAGCGCCGCCACGGAAGCGGCCACAAGGCCCCCGCCCCCACAAGGGAGCGGGGAGGAACTCTAGCGGTTCAGCTCCAGCAGCAGCGCATTCAGGCGGCGCACATAGTCCGCCGGGTCGGCCAGCTGGTTGCCGGCGGCCAGGTTGGCCTGGTCCATCAGGATATTGGTCAGGTCCGCGAAACGGTCCTCGTCCTGCTCCTGATCCAGTCGCTGCACCAGCGGGTGGGACGGGTTCAGCTCGAAGATCGGCTTGGCCTCCGGCAGCTTCTGACCGGCCTGCTCGAGGATGCGGCGCATCTGCGGGCCCATATCCTGCTCGCTGACCACCAGGCAGGCCGGGGAGTCCACCAGGCGCGTGGTCGCGCGCACTTCCTCGACGCGGCCTTTCAGGACTTCCTTGACCCGCTCCACCAGCGCACCGGCTTCCTTCTCCACCTTCTCGCGCTCGGCCTTGTCCTCCTCGCTCTCGGCGTCGCCCAGGTCCAGCGCGCCCTTGGCCACGTCCTGGAACGGCTTGCCGTCGAACTCGTGCATATGGCCGACGAACCACTCGTCCACCTGATCGGTGAGCAGCAGCACCTCTATGCCCTTCTTGCGGAACACCTCCAGGTAGGGGCTGGACTTGGCGGTGGCGAAGTTGTCGGCGCAGACGTAGTAGATGTACTTCTGGCCCTCCTTCATGCGGCCCACATAGTCCTCGAGAGACTGGTCCTGCTTGGGCTCGTCGGTGTGGGTGCTGGAGAAGCGCAGCAGCTTGGCGATCTTCTCCCGGTTGGCGAAGTCCTCCGCCGGGCCCTCTTTCATCACGTTGCCGAACAGATCCCAGAACTTCTGGTACTGCTCCGCGTCCTTTTTCGCCAGCTTCTCGAGCATGTCCAGCACCCGCTTGGTCAGGGCGCTCTTGATGGCGTCGGTGTTGCGATCCTTCTGCAGTATCTCGCGGGACACGTTCAGCGGCAGGTCATTGGAGTCCAGCACGCCCTTGACGAAGCGCAGGTAGAGCGGCAGGAACTGCTCGGCGTCGTCCATGATAAAGGTGCGCTGCACATACAGTTTCAGGCCGCGGGCGGCGTCGCGCTGGTACAGGTCGAAAGGCGCGCGGCCGGGGATGTACAGCAGGCTGGTGTAATCCAGCTTGCCCTCGACGCGGTTGTGGCTCCAGGTGAGCGGGTCGTCGAAGTCGTGGGAGATATGCTTGTAGAACTCCTTGTACTCCTCGGACTTGATCTCGCTTCTGGGGCGAGTCCACAGGGCCTGGGCGGCGTTGACTGCCTCGAACTCCGGGGCTTTTTTGTCTTCGCCCTCTTTGTCCTCGCCCTCGGCGGACGGGGCCTGCTCCTTCAGCATCTCCACCGGGATGGCGATATGGTCTGAATACTTCTTGATGATGGAGCGGAGGCGCCAGCCGTCGGCGAACTCCTTGGCATCCTCCTTCAGGTGCAGCACCACGCGGGTGCCGCGGTGCGGCCACTCGACATTCTCCACCGAGTACTCGGCCTCGCCGTGGCACTCCCAGTGCACACCCTGGTCGGCACCCAGGCCGGCGCGGCGGGTGAAGACGTCCACCTTGTCGGCGACGATAAACGCGGAGTAGAAGCCCACACCGAACTGGCCGATCAGGTGCGCGTCCTTCTTCTGGTCACCGGTCAGCTGCTGCATAAAGGCGGCGGTGCCGGAGCGGGCGATGGTACCCAGGTTCTCGATCACCTCGTCGCGGCTCATACCGATGCCGTTGTCGGTGATGGTAAGGGTGCCCTCCTCCTTGTCGAACTCGATGCGGATGCGCAGGTCGGGGTCCTCTGCGAGCAGCTCCGGCTTGGACAGGGCCTCGAAGCGCAGCTTGTCGGCGGCGTCGGAGGCATTGGATACCAGTTCGCGCAGGAAGATCTCCTTGTTGGAGTAGAGCGAGTGGATCATCAGGTGCAGCAGTTGCTTGGCTTCCGTCTGGAAACCGTGGCTCTCTTTGTGGGCCTCAACGGTCATGGATTCGTCTCCCCGTACACTTCATTCGGAACAGGGAGCAGATATAGGGGTGAGTGGCGGGGTTTCAAGGGCCGGTCGCAGAGTTCCAGCGCTGCCGCTATTCGCGGCGCCTTCGGCCCCTACACGGCGGGCAGCGGGTATAGGTATGGGGCTATTTGTTGGCCATAGCCGTGGCCAGGGTGCCGTTGCCGGTGATATCGATAACGAAATTGGCGGTCAGGTCGGCGATCACGCGCGACTCGGCGTTCATCAGAATCGCTATACCGATCTTCTGCTTCTCCGAATAGGCCACCGCGGCGCGGAAGCCGGCCACCCAGCCGCCGTGGTAGATGATGCGGTCGTCGCCGATGGTATACAGGCGCCAGCCGAGGCCGTAGCCGGCGTGGGACAGGTAGTCGCGCCAGACGCGGTGGCGCATATGCCGCTGGGTCGCGACCCGCTCGGTGGTCATATCCTCGATCACCTCGGGGGACAGCACCTTCGGGTAGTAGCCCATCTGTGCCTTCAGCCACTGCGCCATGTCGGAGATGCTGGCGTTGACGCCGGCCGCCGGCGCCGCCAGGTAGTACTCCCTCTCCACCTTCACCGGGCGCCAGCCCCTGCCGGTCTGCACATGGGGGGCGGCGCGGTTGTCGCTGGCCATAAAGCTCTCCCAGCCGACAGAGGCGTTGTCCATCTTCAGCGGGATAAAGAAGCGCTCTTTCAACTGCCGCTCATAGGTCACGCCTGTGGCCTTGTAGATCACGTCCTCGATCAGGCTGAAGAGCACATTCTGGTAGCCGTAGCACTTGCCCGGGGTACAGCGCGGGTCGATATTGGCGAACTTGGGCAGTATCTTGCTGAGCGGCTTGTTGTCTTCCAGATAGTTGTCGTAGGCGTTGGGGGTCAGGCCGGAGGAGTGGCTCAACAGGTGCTCCACCTGTAACTGCCGCGACAGGGAGGGGGTCTTGAAGCTGAGCTCGGGCACATAGCGCACCACCTTGTCCGCCCAGCTGAATTTCTTCTCGTGCTCGAGCACCGCGGCCATACTGGCGGCGAAGGTCTTGGAAACCGAGGCGAGGCGGAACACCGTATTGCGGTCCACCCTGCCTTTTTTGCCCTTGACCCGCACGCCGTAGGTGTCCATCGCCACCACCCGGTCGCCGTCGACAATCACATAGGCGCCGCCGGGAATGCCCTTTTTCTTCATCAGCAGGCGGAAATAGCGGTCGAACTCCTTGGCGCTGCTGTCGATATCCACTTCCGCCGCGCGCGCGGACAGCCCCGAGGCGCAGAGTATCAACGCCAGGCAGATTTGCAGTGCGCCACGCCGGCGCAGACAGCGGATGATAGTGGTGAACAGGTGTGTAGGTCTCATGCCGTACTTCGAGCCGCCGCGGCAATCTGGTTCCGGTACTTGTTGTAAGACTAGCAGCGGGAGGAAAGATTCTCCCCTCGTCCGCCGCCTGCATCCGCCTCCGGGCGAGGGGCTGCATTGTACCCCATTGGATGCCGGGCGGTGAGTGGCCGGCGGGGCAGAAACAGTCAGCGGCCACCCGCCGCCGGACACAAAAAAACCGCCCGAAGGCGGTTTTTCGCGAAGGGGCGCGATGCGCCCCGCTGGCGCCGAGGCTTACAGCTTGTCGGCGTTCTCGCTCAGATAGGCCGCTACGCCTTCCGGGGAGGCGTTCATGCCCTTGTCGCCTTCCTGCCAGCCGGCCGGGCAGACTTCGCCGTGCTCCTGGTGGAACGCCAGCGCGTCGACCATGCGCAGCATCTCGTCGACGTTGCGGCCCAGCGGCAGGTCGTTGACCACCTGATGGCGCACCACGCCCTCTTCGTCGATCAGGAAGGAGCCGCGGAAAGCGACGCCGGCTTCGGCCTCTACGTCATAGGCCTGGCAGATTTCGTGCTTCACATCCGCTACCAGGGTGTACTTGACCGGGCCGATACCGCCTTCGTTGACCGGGGTGTTGCGCCAGGCGTTGTGGGAGAACTGGGAATCGATGGACACACCGATCACCTCCACGCCGCGCTTCTGGAACTCCGCGTAGCGGTGATCGAAAGCGATCAGCTCGGACGGGCACACGAAGGTGAAGTCCAGCGGGTAGAAGAAGACCACGGCCTTCTTGCCCTTGATGGCTTCTTTCAGGTTAAAGGAATCGACGATCTCGCCGTTGCCCAGTACCGCCGCCGCGGTGAAATCCGGTGCTGGTTTGCCTACCAGTACTGCCATGAGAACCTCCTCAATCCAATGATGGGTTATTGATGCAAGGTGAAGTGATCAATTTATATGCAAGCGCTATAAATTAAATAAGAATTGATAGTGGGCCGCTATGATACACAGCCGTCTATTGCAGTCCCATAAAATTTTTATATGGCGTCGATAGTGGCGCAATTCCATACCTGAGACCCAATCTCCACCCCTGGTCACAAGCGTCCATCCGGTCACAAATAATACGACTAGACTGAGAATTGAGCGTCACAGAATCTTATTGACACTCATTCTCACTTGCAATACGATCTGCACACTGTCCAAATGTGAGCGAATACTACGCCAGGGTTCCAGCAACGATGTACGTGTGTATCTGTAAAGGCATTACCGACCGTCAGATCAAAGAGGCCGTCTACGACGGCTCCACTTCGGTGAAAGCCCTGCGCCGCCACCTGGGCGTCTCCTCCCAGTGCGGTCGCTGCGCCGAGCTGACCCAGGAGATTATCGACGAGACCATGGCCGGCGGCGTGATCGCGGCCGCCAACAACGGCCTGTTCTATTCCGCCAGCTAGTTTTATCCCACCCCCAGAGAGGGTGCCCCCACTGAGGCCCGGTCGCCGAAAGGCGATCGGCGCGCGACTCACCCACTCCCCTCCCCGCCGGCAACGCCCGCAACCCGCTGGACTAAGCTGACTTCACATCCGTACCCGCCGCGTCAGCGCATCCATGAAACAGTATCTTGTACACCTGGGCGAAAGACTGCGCGCCAGCTTCTGGAGCCTGCCGCTCGTGATGATCCTGCTGGCCATGCTCCTGGCCCATATCCTGCGCCTGCTGGATATATGGATAGATCCGGCGGAACTGTTCGGCCTCGACTGGCTGCGCCTGAGCGACCCCGACAGCGCCCGCGCCCTGCTCTCCACCATCGCCGCGTCCACCATCACCGTCGCCGGCACCGTCTTCTCCATCACCGTCGTGGCCCTGACGCTCGCCTCCAACCAGTTCGGGCCGCGCCTGGTGCGCAACTTTATCCGCGACCGCGGCACCCAGGCGTCCCTGGGCATCTTCCTCTCCACCTTCGTCTATGCGCTGATGACCATGCGCAGTATCGACTCACTCGGCGATGAGGCGGCCAGCTATGACCTGGCGGTGCAGGCGGGGCTGGCACTGGCCCTGATCAGCATCGGCTTTCTGATCTACTTCATCCACAACGTGGCCCAATCCATCCAGGTGGACAATATCGCCCACCGCATCAATCTGGAATTTCACCGCGCCATAGAGCGCGAATATCCGCGCTCGGTGGAAGATAGCGGCGGCGAGTTATTTGATCCGCGGCGGCTGGAGCTCGGCCGCGGCTGGATTGACATCCCCGCCGAGCGCGGCGGCTATGTGCAGCTGGTGGACAGAGCAAAGCTGATCGCGCTGGCACAGGAGTACGACTGCTGCCTGCAGATCACCTGCCACCCGGGCGCCTACCTGCACCACTGGGGCAGCATCGGCCGCATCTATCAGGCCCGCGCCAATTCCGACACACTGATCGCAAAGGTGCACGCGGCCCTGCAAATCGGCCCGCTGCCCACGGCGGAGCAGGATATCGTCTACTCGGTGCGCCAGCTGTCGCAGATCGCAGTGCGCGCCCTGTCGCCCGGCGTCAACGATCCCTATACCGCCTACTCCTGTATCGACCGCCTGATCGAGGGGTTGGGCACGGTGGTGCAGCGGCCGCAACCGCCCAATTGCTTCAGCGATGCCGAAGGGCACCTGCGCCTGCTCAGCAGCGAACTGGAATTTGCCCAGCTGCTCGACGCCGCCCTGGACGAAATCTGCGAACACGGCCGCGCCAACGGCGTCGTGATGCGCCATCTGCTCAGCGCGCTTTCGGATCTGGCCGATGTCTGCGCGCGGGAAGGCGACAAAAAAGCGCTGCACGATTACCTGCAGCGCCTCGCCGATGACAGCCCGGTTTTTATCGAGAGCCGCACCGACCTCTCGATCATCGAAGAGAACATTGCGCAAATTCAACGGAAACTGTCGAACTATTAACCCGGCAATAAAATATATGAATCCTCATATATTTCATTGCCGCCCGCGAAATACTGGCGCAGATACGCGAATCTGCTGGTATTTCGCGGGCTCGCGCCGGCCGATGGCCGGCGGCGGCATATCCCTGTGCCGCATTAACCCGTTAACCTGTTCGGTTGCCGGGTTAATAAAACAGAATCGTTTTCGTTCAGCTTCTTGGCCGAATTTGCGTTAAACCCCTTGTTTTTCCCCCTTTGCGCAAAGCCGCGGCGCGCTTGACACACCCGTGAGCGCACCGCAAACTCGCCCCCATTGCGGTTGCGACCCTACAATAATTTCAGGGCAACCGAGCAGCGGCAGACATTGTCAATCCGGCAACCAACAACAGGAATACTCTGCAGACCGATTCGCGCTCGCAGGGCCACAGGAGCAAAAGCTATGAAAGGCGATCCCAAAGTCATCGAACACCTGAACAAAGTACTGGGCAACGAGCTGGTTGCGATCAACCAGTATTTCCTGCACGCCCGTATGTACGACAACTGGGGTCTGAAAGCGCTGGGCAAGCACGAGTATCACGAGTCCATCGATGAGATGAAGCACGCCGATTGGCTGATCGAGCGCATTCTTTTCCTCGAGGGCATCCCGAACCTGCAGCACCTGGGCAAACTGCTGATCGGCGAAGACACGGTGGAAATGCTCAAGTGCGACCTGAAACTGGAGTCCAAGGCCATCCCCGATCTGCGCGACGCCATCGCCTACTGCGAATCGGTGCGCGACTACGGCAGCCGCGAACTGCTGAAAAAAATTCTCGAGTCCGAAGAGGAACACGTCGACTGGCTGGAAACCCAACTGGAACTGATCGACAAGGTGGGCATCCAGAATTACCTGCAGTCGCAGATGGAAAAGGCCTCGGAATAAGATGGTGGGAGCCTGCTTGCAGGTGAACAGCTGCGGAGCACCGGACTTTTCGCCTGCAAGCAGGCTCCTACAAGGAAAGCGCACGGGTACTCCCACAAAAAAACCGCGGCAATGGCCGCGGTTTTTTTGTCTCTGCAAAAAGGCGCTTCTTACTCGCCGCCCTCGCTCTCGGCCGCCGCCTCGTCGATCAGCGTCTTCAACTCGCCGTTCTCGTACATTTCCATAATGATGTCACAGCCGCCGATCAGCTCGCCCTTCACCCACAGCTGCGGAAAGGTGGGCCAGTTGGCGTACTTGGGCAGTTCGGCGCGGATATCCGGGTTGGACAGCACATCCACATAGGCAAAGCGCTTACCGCAGGCCATCAGCGCCTGGGAGGCGCGCATGGAAAAGCCGCACTGAGGTGCGTTGGGGCTGCCTTTCATATAGAGCAGTATGGCGTTGTCGGCGATCTGCTGCTTGATGTTCTCCAGTGTGTCCATAGGGATGACTAACCTCGGGTAGTGGAAGTGTTGGGTAAAAATGCTGCGCCGGGCAGTTGCGCGCTGGCCGGCATTGTAACCCAGTGTGGCGCCGGGTACGAAAAGCCGGATGATCGGCGGGAAGCCCGGAAAAACGATGGCCTCCATGCCTGGCGCGACATCGCCCATATGGTAGTATTGCCGGCCTCCCGGGGAAACTGCGGAGCGTAGCCGGTCGCACCGAATTATCTGCGGAAATCCCGTTTTTTCAGCGCCACCACAATAGGAGACAGGCAGTGGCCACACCCGCACTGATGCAGAACTACGGAGACAGGACCCTGACGCTGACCAGGGGCGAGGGCAACTACGTGTGGGATGACGCCGGCCGACGATACCTGGACGCCCTCTCCGGTATCGCCGTCTGCGGGCTGGGCCACTGCCACCCGGCGGTGACACTGGCCCTGCAGGAGCAGGCCAACACCCTGCTGCATGTGTCCAACCTGTACAACATCCCGGCGCAGGAGCAGCTGGCGGACAGGCTGGTGTTCCTGTCCGGCATGGACAATGTCTTCTTCTCCAACTCCGGCGCCGAGGCCAACGAGGCGGCCATCAAGCTGGCGCGCAGACTCGGCAACGAGCGCGGCCTGGCGCTGCCCAGGATTGTCGTGATGGAGGGCGCCTTCCACGGCCGCACCCTCGCCACCTTGACCGCCACCGGCAATGAAAAAGTGCAGCAGGGCTTCGCGCCGCTGCCGGAGGGCTTCCTGCGCGTGCCCTTCGACGATGTACCCGCGATCGAGCGGCTGGCCGCCAGCCACGACGACATAGTCGCGATACTGGTGGAGCCGGTGCAGGGAGAGGGCGGAATCCGCGTGCCGGCCAGCGACTATCTGAACAAACTGCGCGCCCTCTGCGACAAACACGACTGGCTGCTGATGCTGGACGAAATCCAGACCGCCAACGGCCGCAGCGGCAAGCTGTTCGCCTACCAGCACGCCGGTATACTGCCGGATGTGGTCACCACCGCCAAAGGTCTCGGCAACGGCGTGCCCATCGGCGCCTGCCTGGCGCGCGGTGTGGCGGCGCAGCTGTTCACCGCCGGCAGCCACGGCTCCACCTTCGGCGGCAACCCGCTGGCCTGCCGCGCCGGCCTCGCGGTGCTGGAAACCCTGGAGCGCGAGTGGCTGATCGAGCGCGCCGAACGGCTCGGCCAGCGCCTGCTGCAACAGCTGCGCCTGCGGCTGGGGGACTGCGCAGCGGTCAGGGAGGTGCGCGGCCTCGGGCTGCTGGTCGGCATAGAACTCGACCGCCCCTGCGCCGAACTGGTGGACATGGCGCGCGCCGAGGGGCTGCTGATCAATGTCACCGCCGGCAATGTGGTACGCCTGCTGCCGCCGCTGACCCTGACCGACGACGAGTGCGAGCGGATCGCGAATACGGTCAGCGCACTGATTCAACAATTTGCCCGGTGCGGCCTGACTTAAGAGGGGAAACGACTTATGGCCACCAGACACTTCCTGACCCTGCTGGACCTGTCCAGGGATGAACTGATGGGCGTTATCGAGCGCGCCATCGAACTGAAGGCGCTGCGCGCCCAGGGCATCACCACCGAGCCCTTCCGCGACAAGGTGCTCGGCATGATCTTCGAGAAGTCCTCCACCCGCACCCGCGTGTCCTTCGAGGCGGGCATGGCGCAGATGGGCGGCAGCGCCCTGTTCCTGTCCCCGCGCGACACCCAGCTGGGCCGCGGCGAGCCGATCGAAGACAGCGCGCGGGTCATCTCGCGCATGGTGGACATGGTGATGATCCGCACCTTCGGCCACAACGTGCTGGAGCGCTTCGCCGAGTACTCGCGCGTGCCGGTGATCAACGCCCTGTCCGACAGCTACCACCCGTGCCAGTTGCTGGCCGACATCCAGACCTATGTGGAGCACCGCGGCAGCCCGGCGGGCAAGGTGGTGGCCTGGGTCGGCGACGGCAACAACATGTGCCACTCCTATATCAACGCCGCGCGCCAGTGCGACTTCGAGCTGCGCATCGCCTGCCCCGAGGGCTACGAACCGGACGAGTCGATCGTCTCCGCCGCCTCCGACCGCGTCACCATAGTGCGCAAGCCGGTGGACGCGGTGCGCGGCGCGGACTGGGTGGCCACCGACGTCTGGGCATCGATGGGCCAGGAGACGGAGCAGCAGATCCGTATCAAGGCCTTCGAGGGCTTCCTCGTCGACCACGAGCTGATGAGCCACGCCAACAGCGACGCGGTGTTTATGCACTGCCTGCCGGCGCACCGCGGCGAGGAGGTGAGCGGTGAACTGCTGGAGGACGAAAACATCTCCGTGGTCTGGGACGAGGCGGAAAACCGCCTGCACGCGCAGAAGGCGCTGATGGAATTCCTGGCGGAGAACAGCAAGTAACTGCCCACTTTTCCGCCGGCGTTTTGCCATTGCGCAAAAATCGATCGCGACCATGGGCCGCTCCTACAGAATTCTGAAATATCTCCCCCCGTAGGAGCGGCCCATGGCCGCGATCGCCCCCCGATCAAATTTCACGCAGGGATTAAATAGACGCCAAGAAAACTGTGCATCCGAGTACCACTTTGCTCAACGACTAGACAGGACGAAACAGTTATTGCCACGATTAATTTAGGGGGCGGTTACTATTAAAAAAAATTCTTAAAAATCCCCCCGGACAAAAAGCCGCTGTACACGATTCAACCACCCCCAGTAACGGCGGGCGCTGGCGCCAAAGTGGCCACTGACCTTCACCGCCTACCCACAATTTATCCACAAAAAACCACGAAGTTATTCGCCTTGAATTAGCCCCCCCACCGCATTATCTTGTAGCGCAGTCGAGACGCCACCCCAATATGTTGGGGTGCGATCCGGTAAGGACCCCAATTCAACGGAGCCGAATCCGGCGCGGCGCCCCACCCACAGACCGTGGCCGGTGGTGCCGCCAGTCAGACAGAGCTTTTCAAAGCGATTCAGAGGTAACAGGCGGAACGGACTCTCCGCCGCAGGCACTCGGAGGTCGCGCCCTCAGGCGCCGCCGCCGGCAAAGCGGCCTGTTCCCATCCCGGCTCGAGCCCAGCGCGACGAGTTTGCGGGAAGCCTGGGAAAAACGACGGACCCGTTCCGCACCCTGCCCGCCGCCGGGGATCACCCGTTCGGCGGCGCTGTTCAACAGGCAGTAGCGGAAAAAACAACAGTACAAATCTTGCGGAGATCTTCATGCACACAGAGACAGGGCGCTCTCAATCCGTGCCTTCAGAAAATGCGGGCACTTCCAAGGATCAGGCCAACGGCGGCACCAGCCTCGCCGCCACCGCGCCGGGGCAGATACGCGTTATCAAGCGCAACGGCACCGTAGTCCTCTACGATGACAGCAAGATCTCCGTCGCTGTCACCAAGGCGTTCCTCGCCGTCGAGGGGGGCACCGCCGCGGCCTCCAGCCGCATCCACGAAAAGGTGGGCGAACTGGTTGCGCAGATCAGCGCCACCTTCAAGCGCCGCATGCCCTCCGGCGGCACCATCCATATCGAGGAAATCCAGGACCAGGTGGAACTGGCGCTGATGCGCGCCGGCGAACACAAGATCGCCCGCGACTATGTCCTCTACCGCGAGGAGCACGCCCGCCTGCGCGCCGAGAAGGAAAAGCAGGCCAAGGCCGCCCAGCCCGCGGACGCCCACCCGAGTATCCGCGTCAAGATGGAAGACGGCAGCCTGGTACCGCTTGACATGGAGCGCCTGCGCACTATCGTGGCCGAGGCCTGCGAGGGCCTGAAGGACGTGGACGGCGAGGCCATCCTGAACGAGGCGCTGAAAAACCTCTACGACGGCGTCTCCGAAACCGATATCAACACCGCGCTGGTAATCACCGCGCGCACCCTGGTCGAACAGGAGCCCAACTACACCTACGCCACTTCCAGCCTGCTCCTCGACAAGCTGCGCAGCGAGGCCCTGCGCTTCCTCGGCGTGGCCGAGCGCGCCACAGCGCACGAGATGGAAAGCCTCTACGCGGCGGCCCTGCCCGCCTATGTCGCCAAGGGTATCGAGCTGGAACTGCTGGACCCGGCACTGGCCACCTTCGACCTGGAGCAACTGGGCGCGGCACTCAAAGCCGAGCGCGATCACCAGTTCACCTACCTGGGCCTGCAGACCCTGTACGACCGCTACTTCCTGCACTCTGACGACACCCGCTTCGAGCTGCCGCAGATCTTCTTTATGCGCGTCGCCATGGGGCTGGCCATCAACGAGGACGACAAGAACGCGCGCGCGATCGAGTTCTACAACCTGCTCTCCTCCTTCGACTACATGAGCTCCACGCCGACCCTGTTCAACGCCGGCACCCTGCGCCCGCAGCTGTCCTCCTGCTACCTGACCACGGTACCGGACGACCTGCACGGCATCTACGGCGCCATCCAGGACAACGCCATGCTGTCCAAGTGGGCAGGCGGCCTCGGCAACGACTGGACCCCGGTACGCTCGCTCGGCTCCTACATCAAGGGCACCAACGGCAAGTCCCAGGGCGTCGTGCCCTTCCTGAAAGTGGCCAACGACACCGCGGTGGCGGTCAACCAGGGCGGCAAGCGCAAGGGCGCCGTGTGTGCGTACCTCGAAACCTGGCACCTGGATATCGAGGAATTCCTCGAGCTGCGCAAGAACACCGGCGACGACCGCCGCCGCACCCACGACATGAACACCGCCAACTGGGTGCCGGACCTGTTTATGAAGCGCGTCTTCGAAGACAAGGAGTGGACCCTCTTCTCCCCGGCGGACTGCCCGGACCTGCACGACCTGTACGGCAAGGCGTTCGAGGAGCGCTACGAGCACTACGAGCGCCTGGTCGCGGAAGGCAAGCTGAAGCTGCACAAGAAGATCCGCGCGGTGGACCTGTGGCGCAAGATGCTGGGCATGCTGTTCGAGACCGGCCACCCCTGGATCACCTTCAAGGACAGCTGCAACCTGCGCAGCCCGCAGCAGCACGCCGGCGTGGTACACAGCTCCAACCTGTGCACCGAGATCACGCTGAACACCAAGGCCGGTGACGAAATCGCCGTGTGCAACCTGGGCTCGGTGAACCTGGCCCAGCACATCAACGATGCCGGCGAACTGGACCGGGAAAAACTGGCCCGCACCGTCAAGACCGCCGTGCGCATGCTCGATAACGTCATCGACATCAACTACTACTCGGTGGAGACCGCGCGCCAGTCCAACATGCGCCACCGCCCGGTGGGCCTGGGCCTGATGGGCTTCCAGGACGCGCTGTACAAGGCCGGCATCTCCTACGCCAGTGAAGAGGCGGTGCAGTTCGCCGATACCACCATGGAGGCGATCAGCTACCAGGCCATCTCCGCCTCCAGCGACCTGGCGGTGGAGCGCGGCAAATACCAGAGCTACGAGGGCTCTCTGTGGAGCAAGGGCATACTGCCGCTGGACTCCATCAAGATACTGGCCGAACAGCGCGGCGAGCAGTTTATCGAGCAGGACACCAGCGCCACCCTGGACTGGGACAGCCTGCGCGAGAAGGTGAAGAAACAGGGCATGCGCAACTCCAACGTGATGGCGATAGCCCCGACCGCGACCATCGCCAATATCACCGGCGTCTCCCAGTCCATCGAGCCCACGTACCAGAACCTGTACGTGAAGTCGAACCTGTCCGGCGAATTCACCGTGGTCAACCCCTACCTGGTGCACGACCTGAAGGATCGCGGCCTGTGGGACCAGGTCATGGTCAACGACCTCAAATACTATGAAGGTTCTGTGCAGAAGATCGACCGCGTGCCGGAAGACCTGAAGGCCAAGTACCGCACCGCCTTCGAAGTGGAGCCGCGCTGGATCGTCGACGCCGCCAGCCGCCGCCAGAAGTGGATCGACCAGGCCCAGTCCCTGAACCTGTACATCGCCGGTGCCGACGGCAAGAAGCTGGACCTGACGTACCGCATGGCCTGGTACCGCGGCCTGAAGACCACCTACTACCTGCGCGCCCTGGCCGCCACCACCACGGAGAAATCCACCGTGAACAGCGGCACCCTGAACGCGGTCAGCGCAGGCGGCAGCGGCGTCGCGGCCGCACCGGCGGCGGCCCCGGCGCAAGCGGAGCCGGCCCCGGCAGCCGTGCCCAAGGCCTGCTCCCTGGACGACCCGGACTGCGAGGCCTGCCAGTAAAGGCCACCCGCCCGAGTAAAAAGAACGCTCGGGGGAGAGCGTCACTAGAACAGGCGAATGCCCGGAAACGCGGAGCTCCGGCTCCGCAAATCGGCGATAGCCGAGCAGAGAAACTGAAAACACCAACTACCGAACACACAAAGAAAAGACGGATCAAAAGGCCAACTATGCTGAGCTGGGACGACTTCGACACACAGCCCCAAAAATCCACCAAAGCCACCGAACCGCGACCGGCGCCGGAGACGCTGCAAAAAGAAGTATCCGAGCCGAGCCCCGCCTACGAGGCTACCAGCGCTCCGGCGTCGCCCGCGGCCCAAACCACGCCTTCGAGCGCGGCGCCCTCCTCCGCCGTCGAAGCCGCGCGGGCCGCCGTAGCCGAGATGGACCCGGCCCCGGGTCTGGAAGAACTGGAGATGGGCGCCGCCCGCATCCAAGTGGACGAAAAGCGCATCATCAACTGCCGCGCCGACCTGAACCAGCTGGTGCCCTTCAAGTACGACTGGGCCTGGCAGAAATACCTCGACGGCTGCGCCAACCACTGGATGCCGCAGGAAGTGAACATGAACAAGGACGTGTCCATGTGGAAAGACCCCAACGGTCTGACCGAGGACGAACGCCGCATCGTCATGTACTCCCTGGGCTACTTCTCCACCGCCGATTCCCTGGTGGCCAACAACCTGGTGCTGGCCATCTACCGCCATATCACCAACCCGGAGTGCCGCCAGTACCTGCTGCGCCAGTCCTTCGAGGAGGCCATCCACACCCACGCCTACCAGTACTGCGTGGAGTCCCTGGGCATGGACGAGGGCGAAGTGTTCAACATGTACCGCGAGGTGCCGAGCGTGGCCAAGAAGGCCGCCTGGAGCCTGTCGCACACCCAGGCCATCGGCGATCCCACCTTCAAGACCGGCACGCCGGAAGCCGACCAGGAACTGCTGCGCAACCTGATCGCCTTCTACGCCGTCACCGAGGGCATCTTCTTCTACTGCGGCTTCAGCCAGATACTGTCCATGGGCCGCCGCAACAAGATGACCGGCGTCGCCGAGCAATTCCAGTACATCCTGCGCGACGAATCCATGCACCTGAACTTCGGCATCGACGTGATCAACCAGATCAAGCTGGAAAACCCGCACCTGTGGACGCCGGAATTCCAGCAGGAAGTCACGCAGATGATCCTCGAAGGCATGGAACTGGAAGTGGCCTACGCCCGCGACACCATGCCCCGCGGCGTGCTCGGCATGAACGCGAACATGATGGAGGAATACCTGCACTTTATCGCCAACCGCCGGCTCTCGCAGCTGGGCCTGAAAGAACAGTTCCCGGGCGCCCAGAACCCCTTCCCCTGGATGTCCGAGATTATGGACCTGCGCAAGGAGAAGAACTTCTTCGAAACGCGGGTTATCGAATACCAGACCGGCGGTGCGCTTCAATGGTAAGAACAGCCAAGAAGCAATAAGCAGGGACAACTACAATAAGTAGTCGCTCACAGGAAGAGAGGTATTGAAAGCGGGCGAAAGCCCGCTTTTTTTGTGTTCCCCAAAAATGATCTGCCGAACTATCAAAACACAGAGGAAACAGGCCAAGATCACGAGACGCGTCGTCTATCCACGGCAGGATTTTCCTAAGTCATTGACTTTAAATGGGCACCACTTATGATCAAACTACAGCAATTCAGGTTACTAAACGCGACGCGTCCTGTTTCTACGCAAAACCCTTTTGATGAGGGTCGATAAATAATTGAAAATAATAAATTTCTTGACCCACCTTCATTTCCACACCATGGATAGACGATGACTGGATATAAAGACGCGTCTTTTGAATAAACTGTTAGGAATAAACATGGAAACCGATCCGCAGAATGTTGGCTTAGATGCAATTGGAATAGCCATCGAGAACGGAGAACTCGTGTTTGGCGAAAAATCGAAGGGCGTGGACTTCGATCGGGCCTGTGATCATATAGTGGTTTTGCTTCGCGATGCAGTTTCTTGCTTCGAGCGTGATTCCTATGGAACCGCGGTATTCCTGGCTATTACGGCAATCGAAGAAATCGCGAAAGCCGAGGTAGGCTTGTACCGCAGAGAAAAAAATATCAAACCAACGAAACGAGGGAACGATAAACTATTCAATCATGCAGCTAAACATCAAATGGCAATTCTTCCCACCGTATTAATGGGTAAGCGGTTAGAGGATACGCTTGGGGAAGAACGCTGTAAGGGGCTCCTGAAAGAGGCTACAAATGGCGAATTTCGTAGTCTTCGTGAGGATTCCCTTTACTTCAGCCGTTCTGACGGCCAATCCGTCACTCCGCGTGATTTGATCTCCAGAAGCAAGGTAAGAGAAATACTGCTGCTTGCCATTGAGGCTGGTGATGATCGGCTAGTGGGCTATACCGGGCACACAGGGCTGATTGAGCAGAACATACGGGGTCAGGTCAACATACGGGGTCAAGCCTTACAATTTACATGTGAAATGCAAGGCCTGCAAACATTCACACCCTGGCCTACGAAAAGATGGTCGTCGACTATATCGGGCATTTGAATGACCAGCAGAGCCTGGTTCAAAATCTTCGCCGGATCAGGAGACACCTGGAAGAAGGCGACCGCATCCTTTTTATGCGTGAAGAGAAGCAGCTGGCCTATAAAGAGAAAATGAAACTATTGGCATGAAGTATTTCAGACTTCAAGAAGTGAGCAGCGTCTTTGGCCTTCTGGAGATCGACTCTTGTAAGATCACTGAAGCCTACGACGACGATATCTTTGATGAGTTGAGGGAGGCCTCGGCACCGATTGGCGGGAACTGGCCCGATTGTCACGGTGTTTACTATGATATGACGACAACCGGCAGCAAGGTTATTGAGGAAGTTCCCGATATCTATATCTGGAATAGTTCTTCGCTGGCACTCTCCCCAAAAGCCATGTCTGCCCTCGAAGGCCTGATCGGTCCGTTTGGCGAGTTCCTGCCTTTCCAGTGTCAGAACAGACAGTTTCACCTGTTTGTCGTTCATGCCATGGTCGAGGCAGACGAATCGGTTTCTGCAAAGTTGCATGACGAGTTCGGGGAAACAGGAATCAAGAGCCTGGGTTTCCGCGCTGAGTCAGTGGGAACCAAGCCGCTATTTAAGACGGGTTTCGATTCCTGCACCCATCTGTACTGCACAGAGCGATTTAAAGATGCCTGTGCCAACAAGGGTCTGCGCGGCCTGGTATTTCACGAAGACCTGTCAAGCACTATTGGGGAAGTCCTATAGCGACAGGGATTCCCTATCCTAGCCAGTCGAGACGTCACCTGATAGCAATGGTTCGCTGTCGCGGACTTTTCCACCCCCTCCTCCGGCGCGATCAGGGATATTTGGGTCAGAGTAAATTTTTGACACCGAAATCAACTTCTCTTAGAAAACGGATCAAATCAACATCTTGATATTGAATCACCAGAAAACATGCGCCAGAATTTTACCCACTCCTATTTGCCTATCAAATTCAGGCCGATTCAGCTTTAACCCTGTACCCATGAACATACAGCGAGAATATCAATCCACTAAAGATTGATGGCGCTCCGAGTAATGACGGCCGCCTCTCCTGAAAAACACCCCCGGGAGCAACAAAATAATGAAACGAATCCTAGTAAAAATTTTTGCCGGGTATATTCTACTGAACCTGCTTCTGGCCGCGGTTTTCGTGTCAGCCGGCGGCCTGCAAATGCTCAAGAAACCGGCAATTCCGCCAGCAGGCCCCACACCGTCACTGCAATCCGACTTGGCATTCTTCCACGATGTCGTTCTTGCCAACGAAAAGGATATTACTCCCGAGCAAGCTGCGCGATTCTCAAGCATTGTTGAAGAAGCTCCAACCCCCACCACGGCTGACGATCTGACGCTTATCGCACTATGGGCATTGGCTGTTTTCGACAACGCCCATACCACAGTGCTGACAACGAAGATGTATCGCCTCCCACTGCGCTTTCACTGGACCGCTGACGGCCTGATTATCGTTAAGGCGCGGCCAGAGTATGCCCATCTGCTGGGCCACCGCATCCTCTATCTGGGAGGAAAGACTCCTGAATCCATGATCCAGGAGACAGCCACATTAACGGGAGGCGGAACGCCAGCCTGGCAGCGATATCGCAGCCAGTTCTTGTTTTCCGCCCCAAGCGCGCTCGCGCTTCTCGGTGCCGATGTCCATCAGCAATCGGTCGAGCTGCGCACACTGGGTCCGCAGGGCTTGGAGACGACGGTAGTTCTCGAGGCCGACAAAACCATCATGCCGGGCGACCCGTTCTGGGACTTCCGCAACACTTTCCCAGACGATGAGCATTTCAATACTAAAGGCTGGGCTTCGCTTCTACATCGGGATCAGGCGCTCCCGCTATACCTGCAGGAGAGTGAAAAGCTACATTTACTCCGGGAAATCCCGGATCACGATGCCGTATATGTGCGCATGAACGCAAGCTTTGCGGACAAGTCAGAATCTCTAGACCAATTTGAACAGCGAATAAGCCAGCTCGTTTCTCAGGAAGAGCCAAACAATATTATTGTCGACTTTCGATACAACAGGGGTGGCGACTACACAAAGGTCCTTCCTATTGTGCGGTCACTATCCGGTGCAGTGCCCCCCTCGGGCAGGCTCTATTTGATCGTTGGGCCCAACACGTTTTCTGCCGGAATTATTGCCGCCAGTCAGTTCAAACGCTTCGCGAAGAGTCAGCTAACGGTCGTTGGCAGTGAAATTGGAGATAAATTGCGCTTTCGGGCCGAAGGCTTTTACCCAACGCTGCCAGAATCCGGCATTCAACTGTATTTGACCAAGGCCTGGACAGATCTCGTTCATGGTTGTGGGTGGTTCGATGACTGCTGGCCGCCCAACAAGCTACTCTTGGAGGGGATAGGATCACTGGAAATCGATATACCGGTGGAAAACACCTGGGATTCTTATCTCAACGGCAAGGATCTTGTGATGGCGGCAGTGCTGGAAGATATCGGGGAAAACCGCAAATAAATAGCAGCATAGGGTGAATTCCTGACATTTACATATGGCAATGTCAGACAATCAACATTGAGGGCAGGATCAACTTTTTTTGAAAAAGCCTTGATCGCTCACTGCCTGGAAATATTACAATCGGGCAAAGGCGCAAGCAGCCGGTTACAGTGATCGAAACCAATCCCTTAGTTGGCCAATATTGGATAAAAGATGGACGAAATTAAGCAGAAAATTGCACTTTTCATCGATGCGGACAATGCCCCGGCAGGAAAGTTCGAAGATGTCCTGAGTGAGGTGGCCAAATACGGTGTGGTCACTATTCGCAAGGCCTATGGCAACTGGAAGTCACCGACGCTCAGGGCCTGGGAGGAGCTGCTGCACGAGCACGCCATCCAGCCAGTGCAGCAATACGACCTGACCAAGGGCAAGAATGCCTCCGATATCGCCCTGGTGATCGATGCGATGGATGTGATGTACACCAAGGATATCGACGTGATGTGTTTCATCTCATCGGATTGTGACTTTACCCCGATGGTGACCAGGGCCCTGGCGGAGGGCAAGGTGGTGCTCGGGTTTGGCGAGCGCAAGACGCCGCCGCCCTTCGTGAACGCCTGCTCCAAATTCCTCTTCCTCGACCAGTCGGAAACGGTCAAGGAGAAGAGCGGCGAAAAGCGCAAGAACATCAAATCGGATGCAAAATTGATCACCCTGCTGCGGCATGCCATCGAGGCCACCGAGGACGACGATGGCTGGGCCGAACTCGGCGCGGTGGGCTCCAACATCTCCAACAGGACCTCATTCGACTGCCGCAACTACGGTTTCAAGAACCTGAGCAGCCTGTTCCGGGCCATCGACCTGTTCGAATTGAAACGGGGCCAGGGCAAGTCCTACCTGGTCAGGGATACCAGGAGAAACAAGAAGAGCCAGTAGTATTGGCGCCAATCGGCATCCAACAGTCACCAGGGGCAGATCAATAGGCTGGCGTTGAACCAGCAAAGCAACCACGCGCCAAGATTTTGAACAGCTGGCCCCATTTTTTAAACTTGCTTGCTAGTATCGACGTCTCGCGCCGCCAATGGCCCGCCCGGGCACCGTGTATCCTGCCACTGTGGCGCCGTCGAATTGGAGCTCGATTTACCGCAGGGCCTGGTGGATATCCGCCGCAGCGATTGCTCCC
Organism: Microbulbifer sp. ABF4_143; assembly: GCF_056160225.1. Taxonomy (NCBI): domain Bacteria; kingdom Pseudomonadati; phylum Pseudomonadota; class Gammaproteobacteria; order Cellvibrionales; family Microbulbiferaceae; genus Microbulbifer; species Microbulbifer sp. ABF4_143. The sequence goes on along the minus strand of NZ_JBSWWT010000003.1, from coordinate 73,536 downwards.
TGTGCCGCAGGAGAGGCGCCATTGGCGCCTCGGTGTCGCTGGACGGCATTCCCACCTACGACGGCGCCAATCATCCGGCGGATCGGTAGGCGCAATTTCACAGACCAAGTGCAGACACCCCACAGCGAGGGTCAGCATCGAAGAGATGCAGTCATGATTCGCAAAGCGCGCAGTGACGATGCCCAGGGTATCGCGGCAATCTACAACCACTATGTCGAGAACACCTGCGTCACCTTCGAAATAGAGCCGGTGGCGGCCACGGAAATAGCCCGTCGTATCGAGGAATGTGAGGCCGACAATCTTCCCTGGCTGGTGGCGGAAGACGATGGCCAACTGGTAGGTTACTGTTACGCCAGCAAGTGGAAGGGACGTTGCGCGTATCGGTATTCGGTGGAAGTTACGGTGTATCTGCACCCCAATGCCACGGCGAAAGGCTGGGGCTCCAGGCTGTATGCCGAGCTTCTTGCGCAGCTGAAGTTGCGGAGAATACACGCGGTAATCGGTGGTATCGCGCTGCCGAATGCCGCCAGTGTCGCGCTGCACGAGAAGTTCGGCATGGAGAAAGTGGCCCATTTCAAGCAGGTGGGCCGCAAGTTTGGACAGTGGGTGGATGTGGGTTACTGGCAGTGTTTTCTTGAGACCTGAATCGGCCTGAACCTGAAACTCATGGCTGTCCGGCGATCTGCTTCAGCGCGTTACGCGGGCGCTTTCCTGGCCAGAAAAATCGTATGTCGCGCCCCCTTGCCCGGGCGCTCGCGCACCGTCCTGGCCTCCGCGTCAAAGCCGGCCTCCCTCAGCCGCCGGACGTATAGCCTGTCGGGGCCCGCCGACCACACCGCCAGCATGCCGCCCGGCGTCAGGCTGTTGTAGATACTGCTGGTGCCGTCGACGGAGTAGAGCCAGTTGTTGTCGCTGTGGGTCAGCCCCTCGGGGCCATTGTCGACATCCAGCAGCACGGCGTCGTAGGCACCGTCATGCCTTTCCAGCAGCTCGCGCACGTCGCCGATATACACAGTGCAGCGGCTGTCGTCCAGTGGCCGCCCGGCGCAGGCCCCCAGCGGCCCGCGATTCCACTCCACTACCTCGGGGATCAGGTCGGCGACAATGACCTCGGCATCGGCCGGCAGTACCTCGAGGGCGGCGGCCAGCGTGTACCCCATGCCCATGCCACCGACGACCGCGCGGGCTTTCTTATGCCTCTTCAAGTGGGCGCAGCCCAGCAGCGATAGCTGCCGCTCACTGTTGAAGCGGCGGCTGTTCATCAGTTCGCCGCGGGGGCCGGACAGGGAGATGGAAAACTCCTGATCGCGCTGGCGCAGTGTGAGTATGCCGCCGTTGTTGGGAATAGGGGCGGTACCGAGTTCGATCCAGGGTTTCATGGCGTATGCTCGCGGTGGGGGGAGATAGGGCGAGCAATGTAGCATAAAACCTCGCCGTATTGGTTACCGAATGCCATTCTGGTCGGGACTTATGTTTTACATGTAAAGCATAATATTTAGCCCTACTCGGAACAGAGCAATATTTAAATAATCTTTTTTGTTACGATTTATCAAAGGATATAGCTTGTTGTCTACCAGCTAGTAGATAAGCTGAAATGGATTGCCGATCGCATGTCGGTAATCAAGGATGCGAGGGATTCCATAGCATGATCGAATACCAATACAACGAAGAGAAAACTGTTGCCCTTTACTTCTCAGACCTCCTGGATGATACCCTGTCCAAGGAGATTTTAACCAAGGGCTTTGTCACGTCAAAAGAGGAAGCTATTCATTTGAGCAGGTTCTTCTGGGCTGTGGTCAATAAGTCAGCTGAAGAGAAAGTGACTTTACCCTGTGAGGGAAGCCCCCAGTATTGGACCGAGAAACTCTACAATTCACTCGGTGGCTACCTTGAGCGCGCAGGATATGAAGATCAGTGGAACGAAGAGGTCGATAAAGCATAGGGTAAACATTTAATTTACTGCTTCTGCAAATTACCGCGCAAAAAAATACTGCCGCTCTAGCCAAGCGAAACATCGCCGTCTTGCAATAACGCACTGTCCGCGGCCTTCTCCGCCCCCTCCTCCGGCGCGATCAGGCTGACGATCTGCCAGTCGGCCGCAAGCTCGAATTCGTGTGAGACCGTATTGATATGCACCCTGCCCTGCGGGTCCAGCGCATAGAGTCGCGTGGCGCGGTTGCCGTAGGTTTCCCGGTAGTCCTCGATGGTGAAGGTTTCCGTCAGGCGCGTGGTCCTGATAGTCGCGCCTTTCGCCACCAGGCTGGCGAGGCGGCCGTAGGTTGCGTTCTCCGAGAAGAGTTCCAGTTTTTTTGCGTAGTCCTCCGACACCCGGTGGCTGGCCCGCTCCTCCCGCGCACCCTGGCTCAGCCCCAGTACCGAGCCCTTGCCCAGCAGGTGCTCGAAGTGATAGGCCACCAGCGGGTTCAGCTGCTTGTAGGGCGACAGCACCAGCACCTTGCCGACCGTGGAGAGATCCATCGTCAGGCTGGCGTGCTCCGAGACCGGGTTGCCGTAGTAGGTGGGGATATTTTCCATGCGCGCCTCGCTGATCGCGTCCCAGTTGGTATCCGCGACAACGACGGGAACGCCCTTGTCCATCAGGTCTTTGGCCAGCAAGCGCGCAAACCTGCTGCCGCCGAATATCAGGTAACCGTTCGGGTAGCGAGCGCGCACGCCCAGCAGCTTGGCAATGCCCTTGGAGGTCAGGCTCTGCAGGACGACGGTGGCGATAATCACCAGAAACACCATCGGCACCAGCAGTTCGGACTTTGCCAGCCCCAGCGCATCCAGTTTCAGCGCAAACAGCGAGGACACCGCCGCAGCGACGATGCCGCGGGGCGCAATCCAGCTGAGCATCGCCAGCTCGCGCCAGTTCAACCCCGAGCCCGGGGACGACAGGAACACCGACAGCGGCCGCGCGACGAACATGATCGCCGCCAGCACCAGCAGCGATCCCCAGCCCAACTGCGTCAGCGTGAACAACTCCACCCGCGCAGCCAGCAGGATGAACAGCGCCGAGATCAGCAGTACGCTGAGGGTCTCCTTGAACTCGAGAATATCGTCGACATCCAGGCCCTTCATGTTCGCCATCCAGATACCCATCACGGTCACCGTCAGCAGTCCGGATTCGTGGGCCATCAGGTCGGAGGCGGCATAGGCACCGAGCATCAGCGTCAGCACCGCGGTATTGCGCAGGTAGTGGGGTACCCAGTTGTTCCTGAGCAGCGTGCCGAGAAAGTGCCCCATCAGGGAGCCGAGCCCGAGGCCGATCGCCACTACCTGCAGCAGAATCACCAGCGTGTGCTCGACGGCATCCTGCGCGGCCACAACATACTCGTACACCAGCACCGCCAGCAGCGCGCCGATCGGGTCGATAACGATCCCCTCCCAGCGCAGGATATTGGAGATGCGCGTATTCGGGCGCACCGAGCGCAACATCGGCATTATGACCGTCGGCCCTGTCACCGTGACGATGGCACCGAAGAGCGCCGCCAGCTGCATCGGCATACCGAGCACATAGTAGGCGGCGGGGGTCGCGATCAGCCAGGTCACCAGCGCACCCAGCGTACACAGATTGCGCACCATGGTGCCGTGCCCGGCGAGATCCGACAGCTTCAGCGTCAGCGCCCCCTCGAACAGGATGATCGCGACCGCCAGTGACACCAGCGGGAACAGCAGGTCGCCGAACAGGGCATCCGGGTCGAGCACGCCGGTCACAGGCCCGAGCGCGAGCCCGGCCACAAGCAGCGGCAGTATCGCCGGCAGCTTGAGCAAGTACGCCAGGTACTGACACGCAATCGAGACGATGCCCACCATCACCAGCAGGGCCATTGGATTCGAGAGAATTTGTTCCATAGCGGGGATCAGCCGATTGCGATAGATACTTGAGCGCGGGATTATACGTCAGCGAATCGCCGCCGTAATTCAATGACTCGGGCCCGATGTCATGCGCTACGCCCCCACCCGATTGCCAGCGCCGAGGAAGTACCTGCACTTGCGGCGATGCATCGGGAAAAGCCAGAGGCCATAGCGAAATTGGTGCAAGTATCTCCGCCGCCCAACAGACAGAAAAAGAAGACGTCGTTATGGGCGCGGGCGCCAATACCCGGTAAGCTTTCCTCAGGCGCCATTCCCTTGCGGGCCTATTTTGGCCAAATGGCCACCAACCATTTTCGTTGCCGGAGTCACCATGAATCAGCCTGATAGCCGTTCCTGGCTGGACAAATTACCCGCGGCCTTCCAGGCCTACCGCAATGGCCGCAGGCTGGATGAGGTGGAGTGCATCGTTCCCGACCTGAACGGCATGTCCCGCGGCAAGGCGATGCCGCTGAAGAAGTTCTCTCCGGAGACGCCGATCTTCCTGCCGATTTCCATTTTCTACCAGACCATCACCGGCCAGGATGTGGAAATGGATATCGTCAACCAGTGGGCCGAGAGCGATATGCTGCTGGTGCCGGATATGTCGACGGCGATGGCGGTGCCCTGGGCCAAGCAGGCCACGCTGCAGATCATTCACGACCTGCAGGATCGGGACGGCAAGCCGATTTTCTGCGCGCCGCGGAATATTCTCAAGCACGTTATCGGCCTGTATAAACAGCGCGGCTGGCGGCCCGTGGTCGCCCCGGAGCTGGAGTTCTACCTGACCAAGCCGAATATCGACCCCAATGAGCCGATACAGCCGCCAGTCGGCCGCAACGGTCGCTCCGGCACCGCGCTGCAGTCCTATTCGATGTCCGCCGTCGATGAATACGGCCCGGTGATCGATACCATCTACGATTATGCCGAGGCCGCCGGCCTGCAAATCGACTCGGTGATCCAGGAGGACGGCGCCGGTCAGGTGGAGTTCAACCTGACCCACGGCGACCCGCTGCTGCTGGCGGACCAGGTTTTCTACTTCAAGCGCATCATCAAGGAGGCGGCGCTGAACAACAATATGTTCGCCACCTTTATGGCCAAGCCGATGCGCGACCAGCCCGGCAGCGCCATGCATGTGCACCAGAGCGTGGTCGATGTCGCCAGCGGGCAGAATATCTTCTCCGATGGCGACGGCAATGCGACAGACCTGTTCCGCCACTTTATCGGCGGCACGCAGAAACACCTGCGGGAAGTAATGCCGTTGATTGCGCCGAACGTCAATTCCTACCGGCGTTTCGAATCGGAAGCCAATTCCAGTGCGCCGACCAATCTCGCCTGGGGTTACGACAACCGCGCCACCGGCCTGCGGGTGCCGCACTCCGGCGCCCAGGATCGCCGCCTGGAGAACCGGGTGATCGGTGTGGACACCAATCCGTACCTGTCGATCGCCGCGAGCCTGGCCTGCGGCTACCTGGGCATGGTGAGTCGAATCGAGCCGGGCGCGCCGGCGGAGGGCGAGCTGGATGACGGGCAGCGTGCGGAGTCCTATATCCCCACCACCTTCGACGAGGCGCTGCGTATCTTTGCCGATGCGGACGACGTCCACCAGGCGCTCGGGGAGGACTTCTGCCGGCTGTATGCGGAAGTCAAGAAGGAAGAGCTGCGCCAGTTCCACCGCGAGATCTCACCCTGGGAGCGCGAGCACCTGTTGCTGAATGTGTAGGCTGCGCGTGAGCCACGCCGATGATTGATATTCGGGACAAAGCCAGGTTTTTTAGCGCGAACCTGTGACAGTGTTTGATACCATGGCTTTACGCTGTCCAAACTTTTGATTGCCCCCGGCCGACACGCCAGGCGCACCGTGCCACCATTCGGATGGTTCCGCCCCGGGATTCCAACCAACAGAATCGAATCACACTATGAGCAAAGAAGAGCTGGACGCAATATTGGGCCTGAGCACTGGGGAGCGCTTCGAGGTTTTCCTCGACCTGGTCGGTGAGGAAAGGGAAATCTGGATACTGGTCAACGGCGAGGAGCACTTCCTGAAGCTGCACTCGGACGAACACGGCGGCTTCGAGTACCTGCCGGTGTGGCCCGCCGCGGATTTTGCCGCAAACTATGCCGGCGACGACACTGACCTCAAGCCCAGGAATATTCCCCTGCCCCAGTTCCTGAACAAATGGCTGGCGGGGCTGGAGAGAGACGGTATCGAAATCGGAGTGTTCCCCGGCCCGGACAAGAGCGTCTGGCTCACAGAGCCGGCAGATCTGGGGCAGGACCTGCGCGATGAGCTGTCCCGCTTCTGAGCGAATGCGTCCACCAATCGCAGACACCTGATCAAAAATTGTACTGCGGCTGACTTGCTGCGGCGCAATCCCCACTGAGCCGCAGCAGCCACGGCACAGTATTGCCGGGCCAGAGCAGACGCCTGTTGCCGGCCGAATCACCGCGCCGGGCGAACGCGGCGTATCTGGCGCCAGGCTATACGCTACCCACCCGGCTGTTCAGTTTCCATTCAGCCCCACCTTGCACACTGGTACCATTTGTAACTTCCCGTCTGCGCCGGAGTTGAACCGCAGTTACCGGCACGTCGTCCTGCCATGCCGGTATGGGACTGAGAAGTCCGCTTTGCTAACGATAAGATCCGATGAATAAGAGACTGCTGGTACCGCTTCTTGTCCTGACAGCCACGACCACGGGCTGTAGCCTCGCCCCGTACAGGCAGCCCCCTGCGGAACCGGCTGCCGACCCCACCGCACAAACCCCGCAAGAGCCGCGGCGGGCACCTCCCAAGTCCATTGAGAAAGACAGGAGCGTGAAGGAAAAGTTGTATCTGCAGCACCGGGAATGGAAGGGAACCCGCTATCTACTCGGCGGCATGAGCAAACGGGGGATCGATTGTTCCGGGCTGGTCTTGGCCATTTACCGCGATCACCTCGGCATAAAGCTGCCCCGTACCACCAAATACCAGTCCCTGGTCGGCAAGGCGATCAAGCGCAGCGAGCTGCGCGCCGGCGATCTGGTGTTTTTCAAGACCGGTTCGAACAGCCGGCACGTCGGCATCTACATCGAAGACAACAAATTCCTGCACGCATCGACAAAGCACGGCGTGACGATTTCGCGGCTGACCGATTACTACTGGCGCGACAAATACTGGCAGGCGCGAAGGGTGTAGCCTGATGCCCGACGCGATCACGCGGAGTTAGCCTTCCCGAAGAAAATTACGGCATCGCAGCAGCTCCCGGCACCAGCAGTCGCGCCCCCCTTTTCCGGGGTATTGGCATCAATACGCGCGCTAGGCTTAAATTGTGGGGCAACGCTGGCGAAGCCCGGACAACAGCGCGCAATGGACGAGCCGACATGAACCCCGAGGATACGAGCGTACTGCAGACACTGGCCGAGGTCTCGGTGACCCTGGCCGGGTTTATTGGCGTGGTGCTGGTCTTTCTGCACCGCGGGCGCGACGCGTGGACCCAGGGGGAGAGAAACACCATATTCCACCTGCTGTTTACCAGCCTATCGGCCCTCGGCTTGTCCATATTGCCACTGGTCGTGCAGCTGGCCGTTCACAGTGACTATTGGCTGTGGCGTATCTGCACACCGGTGCTCGGCATCGTGCACCTGGGAGGCGCGCTCAGAGCCAGTAACGAATTTCTGCGCGGCAAAATCGCCATGCCCACGGCGGTGGTCGTGGCGCTGGCGGCGGGCTCACTGACGATTATCGCACTGGTCGCCCTGGTGACATTCGGCCATCTGGCAGAGCTGGCTGCCTTTACCTACCTGCTCGGTGTCAGCTGGCTGCTGCTGGTTGCCGTCTGTGCCTTTGTTTCGCTATTGTTTCGCGGCGGGCCCTAACAGGGCCGGCAAGCGCGGGGCAAAGCACGGCAGCGCGCCAATGTGCGCCCTCCCTCTTGACCTCCTCTATCGACCTCCTACCGCGAATGGCAGTCCGGTAGGGACAGGCCCGACCGGCGCAGATATGAAAATCACGCTGTTGACACACGAGCGCGAGCTCACCCGCAAGACCAACACCGGCACGCTGGCCCTGCAACACTGCGGGGAATTGGTCGAGCGCGTGCTCTGGGCGCGCCGAGAGCCGGATCCGACACTGGTGGGCCTTATTGAGCGCGGCGAAGCGGTACTGGTTTACCCCACGGAGGATTCAACACCCGCACGGCTGGAAGATTTCAGCCGTGTGATACTGATCGACGCCACCTGGCAGGAAGCCCGTAAAATCTATAACCGCAGTCCCTATTTGCAGGCGGCCCCACGCGCGACCATCGGGGCGGACGCCGTTTCCAGCTACCGCCTGCGGCGCAACCAGCCGCAGGGCGGCCTGTGTACCGCCGAGTGCGTGATCGAGATACTGCGCAGACTCGGTGAGAACGGGGCAGCCGACCGGCTGCAGACCGCGTTTATGCAGTTCAACCAGGCGCCACATAGCAGCCCCTGATCGCGGCCGCCGGACACAAAAGGTAATATTCAGTAGAGCAGTTCCCCACGAGCTAACACGGAGCCGAAAAATGGAATTTATCATCCTACTGATCGTGATACTGGCCGTTCTGGTACTGCCACTGAAAATGGCCGCAGCCATGCTGGGCGCCCGCAATACCGGCGCCTTCCACTGCCTGTTCGCGCTGCTGCTGGCGGTAATTATCCAGCGCTTTGTCGGTGGCATGATTCCCGGCGTGACCGAGGAATACGGTCTGCTGATTGCGATACCGCTGGCGGCCATCGCCTATATGCTGGTGCTGGGCACCGGCTACCTGAAAGCCATTCTGATCGCCATCATCCAGGGCCTGATTCTGATCGGCGCCAGCCTGCTGATCGGCACATTGCTCGCGGCAATTTGATCGGCGCATCTTTCCGCTTTCAGTTCCGGCTTTTAGGATCGCCCCGCAGCTGCCCGCAACTCTGCTTCGAGCTTGTCGCTCTCCACCGAACGCGGCTTGTGGAAGCGCCCTAGTCCCAGGTAAACCACCGGCGTCAGGTAGAGGGTAAACAGGGCCGCCAGGCCCAGGCCGCCGAACATAACCCAGCCTATGGCTGCGCGGGCCTCGGCACCGGGACCGCTGCTCAAGATCAGGGGCAGGCCACCGAGCACTGTGGAGAGCATCGTCATGGCGATGGGGCGCAAGCGCACCCGCGCCGCTTCGATGACCGCCTCATAGACGCTGTGGCCACGGTCGCGCAGCTGATCAGCAAACTCCACCAGCAGGATGCCGTTCTTGGCCATCAGGCCGATCAGCATCACCAGCCCGATCTGCGAGAAGATGTTGACCGTGGTACCGGTCAGGAAGAGCGCGTAGACCGCCGCCGCTAGACCGAACGGAACCGTGGTCATCACGATCACCGCGCTGCTGACGCCCTCGAACTGGGCGCACAGCACCAGAAAGACCACCAGCGCTGCGATGGCGTAGGTCATGGCCACTTCCCGCGAGCTTTCCTCCAGCGTGTCCGCCTCGCCCAGGAACACGATGCCGATGTCTTCCGGCAGTATTTCGTTGGCAAGGCTGCGCAGCTCCTCGACCGCACTGGCCAGCGGATAGCCGGGCTCCAGGCCCGCGTCGATCTCGATCGCGCGGCGCTGGCCGTGGCGGTCCAGTTCTGCAGCCACACTTTCCTCGCGTAGGCTGACCATGCTCGACAGCGGCAACAGGTCGCCGCTTTCGCTCTTCACATAGAGGTTGACCAGGTCCTCCGGAGAGGAAACCGTGGTATTGGCGGCTTCGAGCATAACCGGTACGGATTCGTCGCCCACATTCAGGTCCACTACATCCAGGCCATCGACCACGACACGCAGGGTGGTGGCGATATTCTGAAGCGGCACGCCCAGATCCGCCGCGCGGCGGCGGTCGATTTCAACCGACAGTTGCGGCTGCGTGGGCCTATAGCTGATATCCGGCCGGCCCAGGTGGGGCAGACGGTCCTCAATGGCACGCGCCATCTGCCGGGACGCTTCGTAAATACGGGAATAGTCGTTGCCCACCAGCGCGACCTCGATGCCGCCCCCGCCGCCGCGCAGCGACAGGCTGTTGGGACTGCTGACACGGATGCGCGCCCCCGGAATTGCCTCCAGCGGCCCGAGAATCTCCTCTGTCAGTGCCTGCTGCGAAACGGAACGCGCATCCCAGGGGGCCAACGGCAGCGTGACCCGGGCGCGGTTCGGATCATAGCGGCCGATTTCGGTGACGATATCGGTGACATGGCCGCGCGCCACCAGCGGCCGTACCACATCCTCGATATGCTCGGCCTGGCGACCGATATAATTCTGGCCGACACCGTCAGGACCAGTGGCATCCACGCGGATGACACCGCGATCCTCCGCTGGCAGCAGCTCCTTGCCCAGTACCTGATAGAGGAATCCCGCTCCCACCGCCAACAACAGCGCAGCGGAAAAACTGAGCCAGCCATGGCGCAAGCAGGCAACCAGGCTGCGTTGATAACCGGTACCGATGCGTTCGCCATACCTCGCCAGCCGCTCGTAGACGCTGTTTCGCCCCTTATCCCGATCGTCCCGGGTGATTCGCGCGGTGAGCATCGGCACCAGTGTCAGCGCCACCACCGAAGACAGCGCCACCGCCGTGGCCAGCACCAGACCGAACTCGCGGAACATGCGGCCAGCCGTGCTCGGCAGCAGCGCAATGGGAATAAACACACTGATTAGAACCGCGGTAGTGGCGAGCACCGCGAATATCACCTGACGCGTGCCCAGCACCGCGGCGGCGCGGGCGCCCATCCCGAGGCCTCTGAGCCGCTGAATATTCTCCAGCACCACAATCGCGTCATCCACCACAAGCCCCGTGGCCAGCACTATCGCCAGCAGCGTGAGAATATTGATGGAAAACCCCATCAGCCAGATTCCCGCCAAGGTGCCCACCAGTGCAATCGGGATCGCGGTGCTGGGCACCAGTGTCGTGCGGAGCTTGCCGAAGAACAGCCAGATGGCGGCAATCACAATCAGCACCGTGTAACACAGGCTGGTGACCACTTCCTTCACCGAGCCGCGAATAAATACAGCGCGGTCTTCGGTGATAGTGATTTCCAGGTTGTCGAAACGCTGGTTGAGCCGCGCCACCGCGCGGCGCACGCCGTCGCTGATTTCGATGGTATTGCTCTGGGCCTGGCGCACCACACCCAGGCCGATCACCGGTCGGTCGTTCAAATACACCAGCGACTGTACATCCTCGGGGCCGAAGGAAACCTGCGCGACATCACCGATACGGACATCGCCACTGATAATGATCTCCCGTACCTGCGCTTCGGTGACCGTAGAGGCATCGGCGCGAACCAGCAACTGCTGGTCCTCCGACTGGAAGCTGCCCGAGGGTACATCCAGGGGCGCTTGTTCGAGGGCAGCGGCCACATCGCTGACGGACAGGCCGAAACTCGTCAGGCGCAGCGGGTCCACTACCACGCGCAATACCCGCTGTCGCTGACCGGAAATGGGGACATCGGCGACGCCGGGAACTGATATCAGCTCGGGAATAATGTCTTTTTCGATAATGTAAGTCAGCGCCTCGTCACGCAACTGGTCGCTGGTAACGGCGAGATGCATAACCGGTTCCGGGCGATCGGCAGCCTTCACCACCACCAGCTGCTCCACATCCTGTGGCAATTCCCGCTGCACCTGGCTCACCGCCTCGCGCACATCGGACGCGGCGGTATCCAGGTCGACGTTGGAATTGAATTCGACGTGAATACGAAAATTGTTTTCTTCGCTCGACGACTCAATATGCTTGATGCCGGAAACCCGGGCCACCGCGCCTTCGACAATACTGGTCACCTCTGAGTCCATCGTCTCCGGTGATGCGCCAGGCATCTCGCCGCGCACAGACACTACGGGCACATCCACATCGGGCAGTTCGCGCACCTCCACCGCACTGAACGCAGCGATACCGGCAATGGCGATCAACAGATTCAGCACCAGCACCAGCACCGGCCGCCGGATGGCCAGTGACGCCAGATCGCTGCGCTGGGTATCGATGGGATTGTTTTCGTAAGCTTTGCCGGTCGGATGGTCGCGCATGAATTACAACCCCGCGATACTGGCTATGGGCAGACCCTCGCGCATCCGCTGGGTACCCTCGGTCACCACCGGCATGCCTTCGGGCAGATCCGCTTTCACCAAAATCACGCCCTGCAGCCGCTGCACTACCGTAGCCGGAACACGTCTCACCCTGTCTTCTTCAACCGCCCAGACGAAGGCGCCGTCATTGCCCCATTGCAGCGCCACTTCCGGCACCGCCGGATAGCGCCCGGATATCAGGTTCAGAGCCACCCGGAAGCTCATGCCGGGGCGCAGCAGGTCTTCGCTATTGTCCACCCGTGCGCGCACCGCGAAGGTTCGGGTGCGGGGATCGACACGGCTGTCAATATCCGTGACCTCGCCCGAGTGTTCCGGGCTGCCGTTGGCCCAGGTGGCCACAGAGATCGACTGGCCCTTATCAATCTGCCCGAGAAACAGCTCCGGCACTTGAAAGGTAACCAACAGGGTGCTGCGATCATCGATGGTGGTAATCGCCGTAGTGGGTGCCACCTGGGCGCCGGGATCGAGATCGGTGATGCCGACATAGCCATCGAACGGCGCCTCGATGGAACGGTGACCCAGCGCCACCTGGGCCCGCTGAAGGCTGAGCCGGGCGCGCTCTACCGCACTGCGCGCATCGTCCAGCGCACTCTGGGTAACACTGCCGGATCCCCTGGTGCGTTCATAGCGGCTGAGGAGCCGTTCGGCATCCTCCAGCGCCACGCGAGCCTGGGCTACCGCCAGGCGCTGGTCGCGGTCGTCAAGCCTCAAAATGGTCTGACCAGTTTTCACCTTGTCGCCGGTGTTGAAGGAAACTTCGACGACCTCACCGCTCACCTCCGGATAGAGAGTCACGCTCTTGCCCGCCCGCGACGTGCCTACCGCCTCGATACGCACATTGCGCGGCATCCAGGTCACGGTTTCCGTTACCACCGGCTGTGCCGGGGTCATTTTTACCGCCGGAACCATCTCATTCTCCGCCTCGCAGCCTGCGAGCAGAACAAGGGCCAGAAAGCCGGCGCCAACACTCGCGCTCCGGGAACGGCAAATACGCCCTGAAATAGCTGGCTTCAAGATACCTCCGGTAAACTGTTTTGGTCATACCAATGGGTAAGGGGAGGCATACAGCTTAATAGTTCTAATTCGCAATTGTCACTCAGCCAACCCTCAAGAAACGTAAAGATTGCGCTCCTTCCTGAGGCCCGCTGAGGCTGGGGCGGGGAAGATTCTCGATTGACTTGGCGGCCAAATATTTCGCTCCGGCCGCTGGCGCGGTGCCTTCGGCCCTGAAACGGCTATTGCGGCGCTATGCGCCGCGAGCCCTTGTCATCTACGGCTTACGGCGCGGGCAACAGCTTCAAACCAGATTGCGTTCAAACAGTGCCAACAGCCGCTCCCAGGCCCGCTCCGCCTGAATTCGGTTGTATACCGCCGAATCCGGCGGGCACCAACCGTGCAGAGCGCCTTCATAAACTTCAATCTCGGCCGGTACAGCGGCGCTGTCAAAAGCCTTCCGCAATACGCTCTTGGCCCCGGGATCGCGCTCGTCATCGTTCTCCGCAATGGCGATCAGAAAGCCGGCCTTGATTTTCGGCACCAGCCGGTGGGGGCTGTCTACGCTGTCGGTCACCAGACCGCCGCCGTGGAAGGAGGCCCCGGCACCGATACGCTCCGGCATATCCGCCGCCAGACGGAACGCATAGGAGCCGGTCATGCAGTAGCCCACGACACCCATCTTCTTTCCCGTGTCCACCGACGGCTGCCGGTCTAGAAACGCGGCGAAAGCACGACCGTCTGCGACCGCCGTAGCCGGCGACAGAGTTCCGGCCAGAGCTTTCGCCCTGGGCCAGATTCGCTTGCGCAGCTCGGGATCGATCACCGCCGCGTCGTCGGGGATCAATTGTTGGTTAGTGGTGCGGTAATAGGGGTTGACCACCAGTACCGAATAGCCGGACTCCGCGAGGCGCTTGCCCATCTGGCGGAAGGCCGCGCGCATACCGAAAATATCTGGCCACAGGATCACCGCGGGATACCGCCCCTTGGCCGGGTGCGCGAAATAGCAGTCCGCCTCGCCACTGGGTGTCGACACGGTTACACGCTCTTCGACCACCGCTTCCGCCCGCGACGCCAACGGCAGCATCATCGCCAGCGCCGCGCCCAAGCCCGCTTTGCCAAATTCCCGACGGGTCATGCTCCCACTGCGGAAAAAGGCTTCCACATCTTTGTTGGTCAGCTCATCACACATAATCCCTGTCTCCTACGAATGAAAAGTAGCAACGTCGAGCCACCGAAGCCACTAACCCACGGAGTAAGCCAGTATCTGGCTGATCTCATTCAAGCTGCGCCCCGACTGCCGCTGCCAGTTCTCAATCGCCTCCTGCAGCGCGGCCCAGTCCTTTTTCGACGACGGCGTTTTCTGCACCACACCCTCGCGCACCAGCGCCTTCACCATATCACTGGAGAACACCAGCGTATCCACCCCCATGCGGCGCAGGAACACCTGCGCAGACTTGCCGCCGAGCCTGTCTCCGCCCTTCTGCAGCGCGCGGAGGTTGTCGGCGTAGTTGGCGCTGTTCCAGCTGGCGAAATAGCTGCCCAGCCCGCCGTGAGCTTCGGACAATTGCCAGAAGAAATCCGCATTCAGCGGAATGGACTTGGTCTTCTTCCAGTGCCTGATCATGCCGTCCTCGCGCATCAGGCCCTCCAGCGCCTCGTCGGACAGAAAGCGGCAGAAGCGCAGGTCGAAGCCGCGGAATATCTCCTCGATCCGCGGCCACTTGCTGTCCACCACCTTCCAGTTGAAGCCGGCCTGGAACACGGCCCTGGAGGCCTCAGACAGCCAGCGCCCGTCGGGGATTTTCCCGATGGTGCGCGGAGACTTGGGCCTGGTCAGGCGCCGTTGCAGCGCCTCCTCACCCCCAAACCGCTCGACTACCGCCGCTTCAATCTCGCTGAATTCGCGCATCTTCGCCTTCCTTTCCTCTCTGTCACCGTTGACCCGGCAACCTGTCTGGTTGCCGGCTCAACGATTGCGCCCGGTTATAGCAGGCCAGTGCCGCACAGGCCAGCGCCGCGGGGCAGCGAGTGAATACCCCGCAGAGAGGCCATGGAGTTATCCAGAGGTTTCCTAGCTTCGATCAAACCAGCAGCAGGCGACTCATACCTGCGATAATCAGCGAAGCGAGCACACTGAGCACCGCGCCCTCGCGCACCATATCCTGCATACGCACCTTGCCGGTGCCGTAGGCGATCGCATTCGGCGCCGTGGCCACCGGCAGCATAAAGGCGCAGCTGGCGCACATGGCGGCGGGAATCATCAACACCATAGGATCGAACCCGGCCGACTCCGCCGCGACGGCGAGTATCGGCATCAACAGCGTCGCGGTGGCGGTGTTGCTGGTGATCTCGGTCAGGAAGGTCACCGACAGGCACAACAGCACCAGCATCAGCCACAGCGGCATGGCGGTCAGGAAGGAGAGGCCGTTGCCGAGCATGTCGGAAAGGCCCGAGGCGGCGAAGCCCTTGGCGATGGCGATACCGCCGGCAAACAGCAACAGCATGCCCCAGGGAATATTCTCCGCCGTCTGCCAGTCCAGCAGGCGGCCACCCTTGCCGTCCGGCACCAGGAACATCAGCACCACCGCGGCCAGCGCGACCGTGCTGTCACCGGCGCCTTCGATACCCAGCCATCCGCTCCAGCCGCCGAACGGCTCGTTGCGGGTGACCCAGAAGAGTATCGCGATACCGAACACGATCAGCGTGCGCCTCTCCTCGGGGCGCCACTCGCCCACCTGCGGCACTTCCAGCGCTTTGTCCAGGTGCACCTTGCGCGTCAGCCACAGGGCCATAAGCGGCAGCGTCACCAGCACCACCGGCAGGCCGATGGCCATCCACTCGGCGAAACTGAACTCGCTGCCGGTGACCTCCTCGTAAATCCCCATAAAGATCACATTGGGCGGCGTGCCCAGCGGGCTGCCTACGCCGCCGAGGCTGGCCGCGTAGGCGATGCCCAGGATCAGTGCGATGGTCAGGCGCTGGTTGTCGATCCGCGACAGTATCGCCAGCGCGATCGGCAGCATCATCAGTGTGGTGGCGGTATTGGAGATCCACATGCTGAGCAGGCCGGCGGCCAGCATAAAGCCCAGCACCAGGCGACGGCCGCTGGAGAGGCCGACCAGTTTCAGCATGTAGAGCGCCAGCCGCTCGTGGGCACCGCTCTTTTCCAGCGCCTTGGAGAGCATAAAGGCGCCCATCAGCAGCAGTATCACATGGCTGCCGAGAGACGAGGCCACCAGCTTGTGATCGGCCACACCGGCGAGCGGCAGCAACACGAAGGGCACCAGCGAGGTGGCGGGAATCGGCAGCGCCTCGGTGACCCACCAGATCACCGTCAGCAGCGTGATGGCCGCGGTCGCGGCGGCGGCATGGGGCATACCCAGGCTGCCCAGAATCCCATAGAAAACTGCGGCCACAAGCGGCCCCAGCGCGATGAAGTGCTGTCGCTTTATCGACATGAATGAACCTTCCCCAAGACTGCGCGCCGTGCGGTTGCCGGCCTCTTCTTTATTGGCGCTATTTTACCGCGAAAAATCTTCCGCCCCGTATGCGAATCGCGGACAGGCAGCATACCTGAATCCGGGCGAGCGGGTTGTGGCGCCCGCGCAGACCGCATCCGGCATCCGCCAACCCCGGCGACCGTTGACCAACCTGACAGAGATACGGCCGTTGGGCTATCGTTAAACGGATTTCTGCCGCCGAAGGCCCGATTCGCGACCCCAACCACACCACCGAGGAGTGCGACCATGCCCCCATTTCTCCGCCGCGCCTGCCGCCCGCTGATACTGACCCTCGGCTGCGTTCCGCTGGGCTGTGCGGCCGAAAACGGCGGCCCGTCCTTTGCCTGCGAGCGGGTCGAAAGCGGTAGCATCGAGGCGATGATCTGCGACGATGGCGACCTGGCGGCACTGGACCGCAAGCTGGCGGATGTCTACGCATCGGCGTCCGCCAAGGCCACCGGCGAGCGACCGCCGGTGCTGAAAGCGGAGCAGCGCGGCTGGATCAAGGGCCGCAACGACTGTTGGAAGAGCGAAGATAAAAGGCAGTGCGTGGCGGACGCCTACCGCCACCGTATCGCCGAGCTGCAGGCCCGCTACCGCCTGGTCGCGGGCACCGGCCCCGTCACCTATATCTGTGGCGACAGCCCCGCCAACGAGGTCGTGGCCACCTTCTTCCACACGGATCCGCCGACCCTGATCGCCGAGCGCGGCGACAGCGTCTCGCTGATGTACCTGCAGCCCAGCGCCAGCGGTGCCAGGTACCGGGGGCGCAATGAGAGCCTGTGGGAACACCAGGGCGAAGCGCTGATCACCTGGGGCTATGGCGCCGAGGAAATGCGCTGTGTGAAATCCCGGCGACAATAGCCCGAAGCCTCCATAGGGGCCCGGCGGCGGCACATCCCGGTGCCGCCTCACCCCCTCTACACAGTGCGTTGCCGGATCAAAAGCCCTGTACATCCGGTCGCCAATCGGCAAACTATAGCTTCCGACAGTCTTGGCCGAATGGATTCATGCACCATATCCCCAACACCGTAGAAGTCCTGGATAAACTGCGCTGGAATGCCCACCTGTGCAAGCACAGCCACTTTCGCGCGTCGATGCGCGGCCGCAATCTGCATGTGCTCTGCGGTGTGCCGATCGTGGTCATCAACCTGTTCCTGGGCTCGCTGTTCTTCTCGCTGATCAACGCAGAGCTACCGGACTGGACCAAATGGACCGGCGCCGGCCTGGCGCTGGTCACCGCTCTGCTCGGCGGCGTACAGACGTTTTTCAATTTCAAGAAAAACTACGAAGGCCACCGCGAGGCGGGCAACGAATACCTGGCCATTGCCCGCGAGTGCGAGCGCCTGATCGCGCTCTATTTCGACGGCATCCTGGACCTGGAACACCTGTCGCGGAAAATCGAGGAGCTGAACGGCCGCTACAGCGAGATCAATCAGCGCGCCGAGGAGTACATAGTCTCCGACAAGGTCTACCGCGAGGCGCTGCGGGTGCAGAACCAGAAAGCGGAGCGCGAGCCCTCGCTGGTGGAGCGCATGCGCGAGATAGCCCGGCACAAAAACAACACGGCGGAAGAGACGGCCCCATCGCTCTAGCGGGCCGTTTCAGGCGGCCAAGCCGGCCGGACGCCCGCTAAACGGCCCACTTTTTGCGCCGCATCACAGAACAGTGCTTTAATGGCGCCGCCACCGGATGCCCATAGTCGACAACCAATAAGAAGAAGGACTGCCCAGATGAGTAACCTGACCTGGGGGGAGAATCCCGCCTGTCTCGCCACCTACCGCATCCTCGAAGCCGACGACCTGTTCAACGCCTTCGACGAGGACGGGCTGCCGTTCGCCGAGGCCGGCGAAACCACCATCGGCGAGCTGCTGCTGTTTTTTCATACCAGCAGCGAACCGGAGATGCACGCGAAGACCAATGCCAAGGCGTTTCTGAATGCGTTTCGAAAGCGCTACCTGGCTAAGAGCGGCCTCGAACTGGCGCAGTACACAAAATCCCTGAGCGGCCTGACGGAGGTCTTTTCCAACAAGGACGCCACGCTGCTGTCCATCGCCGCGGTGCTGCACGCGGTTTTCTACGCGGAGGAGACAGAGTGATGCGCCGAATCCTGTTTGCAATTGCCGCGATGCTGGCCGGCGGCAGTGCCTTTGCCGAGGACACCGCCGGCAGCCCGGGGATCAAGGGGCTGAAACTGGAACTGAACGCCGGCAACGCCTCGACGAGCGAGGGCGGCGGCGTGACCCTGGACTATCAGTACAGGCGCACCTTCGGCGGCGCCTACCGCCAGTGGGGCGGGGACGTGACGCAAATCTGGCAGCCGCGGGCCAAGCTGGAAGCCAGCGGCAGCGTGGCGCTGCTGGATGAAAATCCGCAGGATTTCAGCGAGCTCAAGCTGGACCTGGGCGCAGACCTGGACTCATTGCTGGGGGAAAACTCGGTTATCCAGTTGGGCACTTTCTATGCCCAGGAGGGCAATGAGAAGTTTGACGACCACCAGGCTGTGTACGGCGGCACCCTTGCGCTGGCGACGAAGGGCGCGCTTACACAGAACGCGCTCAGGGATGACCTGCTGCTGCGCCTGTCCTACGGCAGCGTGGACCCGTCCGGCGACGAAAGCCGCAAGGCGCTGCTCGGAAATCAGATGGAGGATTTCGACCGGGTACATCTGCGGGCGGAATACGCCTACCGCCTGGACAATGCCGGCCCGGTGCACAAGGTGGAACTCACCTACAACGAATACCGGGAGCAGAATGCACCGGCGCTGATTCGCGCCGCCGGCCTGGACGAATACAGCTACTCCACCATTGCCCTCTACCTGCCCAACAACTTTGCACTGACTTTTGGCGAGGGAAAACTGCCCTTCGACCTGGAGGACAGCCGTATCGTGCAGCTCGGTTTCCAGATTCAGCCCTGGTAACCGAGCCTGAGCCGGCAGCCCCTGCCGGCTTTTTTAAGAATCTATTTCGGCGGCAGTGAGCCGGCGAACTCGACGCCGCGGTTTACCCAGTCATCCAGGTCCGCCGCCACCGCATCCTCCTCCACGTACACCATGCCCTTCAGGGGCCGGCCGGTATAATCCATCGGCCGCGTGTAGCGTTCCGCCAGGGCCTCCTGGTAGTTGTCCGGCCCGACACGCACCATCAGCTCCTCACCCACGACGCCGCAGGCCATATTGCCGTTCAGCATAAAGGCGAGACCGCCGAACATCTGCTTTTCCGTGAGGCCCTCGTTGTCCTGCAGCAGTTCCCGCACTTTTTCCGCCAGTTCTTCGTTATATGCCATAGCAACCTCCTTAGCGACCTTTGCTGAATGCGGAAGCCAGCACCGGTTGCAGATCCGCCCAGGCAATTTCATCGCCGTCGCGGAAATTCAGGCAGCCGGTGCCACATTTAACCTCGGGGTGTTTGTCGATATAGGGCTGGATATGTTCCCGCGCACAGGTGTAGAGCGACACATAGTTTTTCTGGCTGGCCACCGCCACCCAGCCCTCGCCCGACTCATAGGTGGGCATCTTGTACTTCAGGGAAACCTGCGCATCGGGGTGATGCTGGAGGATAAACTGGTGCAGAGCGTGTATGCGCTCGCTGCGCTCGGGCAGCAGCAAGCTGATGTATTCGGCGATCTGTTTCGGAATCTGCACCATTTGTAAAAAATTATTTTGAGTGACCTTTTAAGTGTAGCAGAGAATATTAAACTGATGGTGCAGCATAAACCGATTGGTCGGGCCACTCGCGGGGTCACTCGCCCCAAAAGGCGGCTTTCACTCTAACAGCCGCAAGCGACCGCCTTCCAGGTGGTACATGGCCCCGACAATCTGAATCTTACCCGCGTTTTCGAGTTGCGAAAGCAACTCGCTGCCTGCCCGAATCTGCGCGATGGAACGCCGCACGTTGCTGGCCGCCACCAGGTCCACGAATTCCGCATTCTCACCGGTCCTTTCGCCTGCGTACTCGGTGGCAGCTATCGCCGGCCTGATCTCTTCGAGCAGCCCGCTGAGCGCGCCCAACTGCACCTCGTCGATGGCGCCTTTCACTGCGCCGCAGGCCGTATGCCCGACGACCAGGATGACCTTGGCACCGGCCACGGCGCAGGCGAATTCCAAGCTGCCGACAATATGCGCATTGCAGATATTGCCGGCAATGCGCGTGTTAAACACCTCTCCCAACCCCGTGTCCAGCAATATCTCCGCCGGGGTGCGCGAGTCGATGCAACTCAGTATCGCCGCCGCCGGATACTGACCGGAGGCGCTGGCGCGCTTCTGAGCCAGGTAATCGTACTGTCGCATCCTGCCGCTGCGAAAGCGCTGATTGCCCGCCTCGAGCATCTCGATTACCTGTTCCGGACTCATCGCATCCCGCTCGGCCCTGGTCAGTGCGGCGGCGAAACTCACTCCGGCAAAAGACAGCAATCCGCCACCGAGAAGACCGCCGGCAAGCGCACCTTTCAACAGGTCGCGGCGGTTTAGTTTGTGGTTGCCGGGCTTCGACTGGTCACACATGGGTATTTTCCGGGGCACTTGAGGAGGATTCAGTCTCAGTCTAGCGGGTCGGACTTCCGGGCAGGGTTCCTGTGCGCGTCAGTACTGCTGGACGAAGCGGGAAAAGGAGTGGAGAGGGATGGGGCACCGCTGAGAGCGGCGCCAGGAAATCTCGAAGCCCCGGCCTTGCACCGGAGCTTCGCCCCTAGCAGGCTGCTGAAAAATACTTTTTCAGCAGCCTGCTAGGGGTCCATGCGGAAAGTTCGGTAACAAAGGCGCACAGCCAAAGCGTTCAGATCAAGGCGAGAAAGCGCAGGAATAGTGGTTCTATTTCAAGCTTTCTCAACGCAGAGCTGGACGCTTTGGCGAAGCGAACTGTTACGCTACTTTCCGCATGGACCACTAGGATCAGTCGACGAACACCCGCGCGTTGCGGAACAGGCGCATCCAGCCCGAATCCTCCTGCCAGTCGTCCGGGTGCCAGCTGTTGCTGACCGCGCGGGCGACCCGCTCCGGGTGCGGCATCATAATGGTCACGCGGCCGTCCTCGGAACACAGCGAGGTGATACCGTTGACCGAGCCGTTCGGGTTGGCCGGATAGGTCTCGGTGATCTCGCGTTTGTTGTTCAGGTAGCGCATCGCGATGGTGCCGGACTGCTCGCAGGCCTCCAGCGCCTCGCGACTGGCGAACTCCACCCTGCCCTCGCCGTGGGCGACAGCCACCGGCATATGGGAGCCGGCCATGCCCTTGAACAGCACCGACGGGGAATCCTCGATACCCACCAGCGCGAAGCGCGCCTCGTACTGCTCGGACAGGTTGCGCACGAAGCGCGGCCAGTGGCCGGCGCCGGGGATCAGCTCCTTGATCACCGAGAACATCTGGCAGCCGTTGCAGACGCCGAGGCCAAAGGTGTCCTTCCTGTTGAAAAAGGCCTCGAACTGGTCGCGGGCGCGGTCGTTGAACAGGATCGTCTTGGCCCAGCCCTCGCCGGCGCCGAGCACGTCGCCGTAGGAGAAGCCGCCGCAGCCCACCAGGCCCTTGAACGCATCCAGGGTCACGCGGCCGGCGAGGATATCGCTCATATGCACATCCACGGCGCTGAAGCCGGCGCGGTGGAAGGCGTGCGCCATCTCAACATGGCTGTTGACCCCCTGCTCGCGCAGTATCGCCACCTTGGGCCGCACACCCTTGTTGATATAGGGCGCGCTGATATCCTCATTGAGGTCGTAGGTCAGGTGCACCGACAGGCCCGGGTCCTGCTGCGCCGTCTTGGCGATGGCGGCGAACTCCTGCGCCGCGCAGTCGGCGTTGTCGCGCAGGGACTGGATGCGGTAGCTGGTCTCGGACCAGATCTGCTGCAGCTCGGCGCGGGAGCGCTTGAAGATCTCCACGCCGTTGTTGGTAATGCACAGCTGCTCGCTGTTGTTCAGATAGCCGATCTGGTGCGCCGGCACGCCGACGGCGGCGAAGCGCTGCACCAGCATCTCGGCGTCGCAGGCGGGCACCTGCAGCACGGCGCCCAGCTCCTCGGAAAACAGCGCCGCGATCGGGTCGTCGCCCAGCTCGTAGATCTCGATATCCATACCCACGCGGCCGGCGAAGCTCATCTCCGCCAGCGCGACGAAGAGACCGCCGTCGGAGCGGTCGTGGTAGGCGATAATCTGGTCTTCGCGCAGGGCCTGCTGCACCACCTCGAAGAAGCCCTTCAGGCGCTTCGGGTCGTCCAGGTCCGCCGGTGTGCTGCCGAGCTGGTTGTACACCTGTGCCAGGCAGGAGCCGCCGAGGCGGTTCTTGCCGGCGCCCAGATCCACCAGAATCAGCTCGCTCTCGCCCTTCTTGGTGCGGCGCAGCTGCGGCGTGGCGGTCTTGCGCACGTCGGTAACCGGGCTGAACGCGGAGATGATCAGCGACAGCGGCGCGGTGACCGCCTTTTCCTCGCCACCGTCGTTCCAGGCGGTGCGCATGGACATGGAGTCCTTGCCCACCGGTATCGTGATACCCAGCTCAGGGCACAGCTCCATGCCGATGGCCTCGACGGTACGGTAGAGCTTCTCCTCCTCGCCCGGGTGGCCGGCGGCGCACATCCAGTTGGCGGAAAGCTTGATATCGGACAGCCGCTCGATCGGCGTACAGGCGATATTGGTAATCGCCTCGCCCACCGCCAGGCGGCCGGAGGCCGGCGCGTCCAGCAGTGCCACCGGCGTGCGCTCGCCCATGGCCATGGCCTCGCCGGCGTAGCTGTCGTAGGAAACCGTGGTCACGGCGCAGTCTGCCACCGGCACCTGCCAGGGCCCCACCATCTGGTCGCGGGCCACCTGCCCGGTCACCGTCCTGTCGCCAATGGTGATCAGGAAGCTCTTGCTGGCCACGGTGGGCAGGCGCAGCACCCGCTCCACGGCCTCGTTCAGGTCGATATCCGCGGTGCTGAACGCCCTGGTCTCGACGACGCGCTTTGTCGCTTCGCGGTGCATGCGCGGCGGCTTGCCGAACAGCACGGACATGGGCAGGTCCACCGGCACAGCGTCGAATTCCTTGTCGTTCAGCAGCAGGCGCTTGTCCTCAGTCGCCTCGCCGACCACGGCGAAGGGCGCGCGCTCGCGCGCGCAGATCTGCTCGAAGCGCGGCAGATCCTGCGGCATCACCGCCAGCACATAGCGCTCCTGGGATTCGTTGCACCAGATCTCCAGCGGGCTCATACCCGGCTCGTCACAGGGCACGTTCCTGAGCTCGAATTTGCCGCCGGTGCCGCCATCCTTCACCAGTTCCGGGAAGGCGTTGGACAGGCCGCCGGCGCCGACGTCGTGAATAAACGCGATCGGGTTCTTGTCGCCCAGCTGCCAGCACTGGTCGATGACCTCCTGGCAGCGGCGCTCGATTTCCGGGTTCTGGCGCTGTACCGAGGCGAAATCCAGATCCTCGGAGCTGGAACCGCTGGCCATGGAAGAGGCCGCACCGCCGCCGAGGCCGATCAGCATGGCCGGGCCGCCGAGCACCACCAGTTTGGCACCGGGGGCGAACTCGGGCTTTTCGATATGCTCCTCGCGGATATTGCCGTAGCCGCCGGCGATCATGATCGGCTTGTGGTAGCCGCGGCGCTCGCCATCGAAATCCTCCTCGAAGGTGCGGAAGTAGCCGCAGATATTGGGGCGGCCGAATTCGTTGTTGAATGCGGCGCCGCCGATCGGCCCCTCGATCATGATATCCAGCGCGGTGACGATACGCTCCGGCTTGCCGTAGTCGGACTCCCAGGGCTGCAGGTAGCCGGGGATCTGCAGGTTGGACACGGTGAAGCCGGTCAGACCCACCTTGGGCTTGGAGCCGCGACCCACCGCGCCCTCGTCGCGGATCTCGCCGCCGGCGCCGGTGCCGGCGCCCGGGAAGGGGGCGATCGCGGTCGGGTGGTTGTGGGTCTCCACCTTCATCAGCATATGGATCGGCTCGATGCTGAAGCCGTACTCCTTGGTCTCCGGGTCCGGGTAGAAGCGCCCCGCCTCGTGGCCCACCACCACCGCGGCGTTGTCCGCGTAGGCGGACAGCACATTGTCGCCGCCCTTCTGGTAGGTGTTCTTGATCATGCCGAACAGCGAGTGCGGCATCTCTTCGCCGTCGATGGTCCAGCTGGCGTTGAAGATCTTGTGGCGGCAGTGCTCCGAGTTCGCCTGCGCGAACATCATCAGTTCCACGTCGGTGGGGTTGCGCTCCAGCTCCTGGAAGCTGGTGAGCAGGTAGTCGATCTCGTCTTCGGCCAGCGCCAGGCCGAGGCTGACATTGGCCTCCTCCAGCGCGCCGCGGCCGCCGTCGAGCAGGTTGACTGTGGTCAGGGGGCGCGGCTTCTCCTCACGGAACAGCTGCTCGGCCTGGTCGAAATCGGCGAATACCGATTCCACCATGCGGTCGTGCAGCTGGGCCGCCAGCAGATCCCGTTCAGCCTGGGTTAATTCGACACCGCTAATGTAATAGGCGATGCCCCGCTCCAGACGGCGAATCTGCGTCAGGCCCGCATTGTGGGCGATATCGGTGGCCTTCGAGGACCAGGGCGAGATGGTGCCCGGGCGCGGCACTACCAGCAGCAGCTCGCCTTGCGGCTGGTGCTTTTCCTCGGTGGGACCGTACTGCAGCAGCCGCTCGAGCAGCGCCCGCTCCTTCTTGTTGAGCTTTTCGCTGTCGGCGAAGTGGACATATTCGGCATAGATATCGCCGATCGCAGGCTGCAGCGCGCGCAGCTGGCTGAGGAGTTTCAGATGGCGGAATTTCGACAGTGCGGGAGCACCACGCAGAACTAGCATCGCGGGAGTTTGCCTCTTGTCTGAATGTAAACCTGAATCAGGTTGGAGACCCCGCGCGGCAGAAAATCGCGCAAAGCCCCGGGAATTGGAGAGGGCGCAATTGTACCCGAAGCGTCGCCGCTCCAACACTGCCCGGCGGCACAGGCGTGCGCTTTCGGCGGTGAAAACCCGGGGCGCGACCCGAGGCGCGAAAATTGGCGCGCTATTGATGGCGACAGCGGGCCGACGCCAGCGGCGCCTACTAAAATTACCGCGTAGATGCAACTCCACGGATCACAAAGCCAATCGGCCGATTTGGGCAATTTGCCCGCAATTAAGGTAAAATTGGCGATCTTTGCCGGCCTCCACCGTCCAGGAAGGACACCGCCGGTAGCCCTAGGGCATAACAGCGATAACAGCTAAGGGACTAGAGGGGACTGTCTATGATCATGAAAAGCCGCCTGCTGCGCTACAGCCGCCGCCTGGCCAAGGGCCTGGTGCTGGCCTGTTGCGCCTCGCTGATAGTGGCGAGCAAGACGCCGGACATGCTGGAGCGAATCAAAACCTCCGGCACACTGGTCGTGCTGTCCCAGAATGGCCCCACCACCTACTACGAAGATGCCTCGGGCACCCACACGGGTTTCGAGTACGGCATGCTCAAGGCCTTTGCCGACGAGTTGGGCGTGCGCCTGGAAATCCGCGATGTGCACGACCTCGACGATATGTTCAAGCGCCTGCGCGATCCCAAGGAGGGCGCCCACCTGGCCGCCGCCGGCCTGACCGTGACCCCGCAGCGCCGCGAGCAGGTGCGCTTCACCCCATCCTATTTCGAGATCCGCCAGCAGGTCATCTACAAACTCGGCGAGGAGCGCCCGCGCAAGGCTTCGGACCTCGAGGGCAAGAAGATCGCCGTGATCGCCGGCAGCGCCCACGCCGAGGAGATGCGCAAACTCTCGCAACGCTACCCCGGGCTGCAGTGGGAAGAGGTTTCCGACGTCGACGCGATGGAACTGGTGGAGATGGTGGACCAGGGCAGGTTCCACTACGCGGTGGTGGATTCCAACGCCTACGCGGTACACCGCGGCCTCTACCCGAACACCGCCGTCGCCTTCAATCTGACCCAGTATCAGCCGGTGGCCTGGGCCTTCCCGCAGGGAGACGACGACAGCCTCTACCGGGCCGCGCGCCGCTTTATGCTGCGCGCCAACACCAACGGCCTGGTGGCGGAGCTGCGCGAGCAGTTCTTCGGCCACGTCAGCAAGCTGAACGCCGGCGGCGCTCAGGCCTTCGCCAAGAGCAGCCGCGAGCGCCTGCCCCAGTGGCGCGAGACCATGCAGAGAGTCGCGGAGAAATACGATCTCGATTGGCACCTGCTGGCGGCACTCAGCTACCAGGAGTCCCACTGGAACCCCCGCGCCAAGTCCCCTACCGGCGTGCGCGGCCTGATGATGCTGACCCGCAATACCGCGCGCGATCTGGGCGTGAACCGCCTGGATCCGGAGGAGAGCATCGAGGGCGGCGCCCGCTACCTGGCGCAGATCCGCGACAAGATCCCCGAGCGCATCCGCGAACCGGACCGCACCTGGATGACACTGGCGGCCTACAACGTCGGCTACGGCCATTTGGAAGACGCCCGCGTGCTGACCGAGAAGATGGGCGGCAACCCGGACCGCTGGGCCGATGTGCGCGAACACCTGCCGCTGCTGGCCAAGCGCCAGTACTACAAGCACACCAAACACGGCTATGCGCGCGGCTGGGAGCCGGTCACCTATGTGCAGAATATCCGCCACTACCAGGCGCTGCTGACCTGGAGCAGCCGCATCGAGGAACAGCGCCTGGCCGCGGCCAACGACGAGGCCGTCGAGGCGCTGGCGGACAGCACCCAGGTGGAGCCGGAAGCGGCCGCGGCCTCGGCGCTTTAATCAGGCGCTGCAGCCTCGATTCGTCCTCTTTTGTAGGAGCAAAATCGGCATTCCCGCCACCCCTGGCGATCGCCGCGCCTACAGGCCGCTCATCCAGCCCTCGGGTAGCCATTCCAGATCCCGCGGCTCGTCGATATCCGCCAGGGTTTCCAGCCACGCACAGCGCATCCCGCACTGATCCATCCGCTCCCGCGTCTGCCGCGCGACCGCATCCGTACTCCAGCGGATATTGTCGAACAGCGCCGCCTCGGCGCGTTTCAGCCCCAGAAGCGCGTAGCCGCCGTCGCGGGTCGGATAGACGACCGCGTCCGCCTTCTCGAGGGCCGATGCCGCCGCGCGCAGCCGCTCGGCCGAGAGTTGCGGGCAGTCGGTGCCGAGCAGCATCACGCTGTCCCCGCCCTCTATGCCGGCATGCGCGGCGCGCCAGAGGCGCTGCCCCAGATCCCCCTGCCCCTGGCTGGTCAGTTGTACCCCCGCAGGCAGCGCGAAAGCGCGCCAGTAGTCGTGCGCGCTGTCCGGCGCCACGCGGAGTTCGACGGTCCCCAGCCGCGCCTGCACACACTGTTGCAGGGTGTGTGCGAGCATTCGCTCGGCCAGCGCCGCCGCGCCGCCCGCACCAAGCGCCGGTATCAGGCGCGTCTTGGCGAAACCGGCCAGCGGCGCCTTGGCAAAAACGATCAGGCGCGGGGGCTTATTCATAGCGGCGCGCCAGCAATTCCGCGGGCACCCCGCGCCAGTAGTCGAAGCGCAGCCGCCACATCAGCAGTACCGTGCGCAATACTCCGAACTTTTCCCAGCGGCGCCCGGAAGTGGTCGCGCGGGCGCGGATACAGGCGGGGCGGGAAAACTTCAACAAGCGCCTGCTCAACTCGATATCCTCCATCAGCGGCTGTTGCGGGAAACCGCCAATACGCTCGAACAGCGCCCGGCGCACGAAAATGGCCTGATCTCCGGTGGCGATACCGCTCAAGCGCGAGCGCCAATTGATCATTGTCGCAATCAGCGGAAACCAGACCGAGCGGCCGCGGATACGCAGGTCGAAACGCCCCCACTGATAGCTGTGCGGCGCAATCCGCTCGATTTCCCGCAGGGCTCCGGTGGGCAGGCGCGTATCCGCGTGCAGGAACAGCAACCAGTCGCCGCGGGCGCCGGCGGCACCGGCATTCATCTGCCCCGCCCTGCCGCGCTGTGCGGAAATCACCTTCAGCCCGGCGGCGGCGGCCAGTTCCGCACTGCCGTCGCTACTGCCGCCGTCCACCAGCACCAGTTCGCAATCGGTTTCCGCCTGCAGGCGGCGCAGGTGCTCGATCAGATCCGGCAGCTGCGCCCGCTCGTTCAGCATCGGGACCACGAGTGTGCAGGACACTAGCCGCGCCTCCAGCGGTGGAAGTGCTCCAGAAGCCGCAGCAGCTTCCGCGGCGCGTTGGCGCGCTTCCAGTTGCCTGCGACATATTTGTTGGCTTCGGCCATGGTCGGGTAGATATGGATGGTGCCGAGAATTCTGTTCATACCGAGCCCGTGCTTCATCGCCAGCACGAATTCGGCGATCAGTTCCGCCGCATTCTCACCGACGATGGAAACACCGAGAATCCTGTCCCGGCCCGGCACCGTCAGCACCTTGACGAAACCGCGCGCGGCACCGTCGACGATGGCGCGGTCCAGGTCGTCGATACCGTAGTGGGTAACCTCGTATCGCATATTGCGCTCGATGGCCTGCTGCTCACTCAAACCGACGCTGGCCACTTCCGGATCCACGAACACCGCCCGCGGCACCAGGGAATAGTCGACGCGGAATTTTTTCAGGTCGCCGAAGAGGCCATTGACCGCCGCGTACCAGGCCTGATGCGAAGCCATATGGGTAAACTGGTAGGGTCCCACCAGATCGCCGGCGGCGAGAATGTGCGCATAGCGGGTGCGCAGGAAGGGGTCCGTGTGCAGCTTGCCGTCCTCGACGATGCCCAGCGCCTCGAGACCGAATCCGTCGACCCTGGCCCTGCGCCCCAGAGCGAGCAGCAGCTGGTCGAACTCGAGCCGCGACTCGCCCTCCGCGCCGCGCAGCCGCACGCTGCCCGACGCGCTGCGGCCACTGCCCGCGCCGACAAACTCCAACGCCTCGCGCGCGGTGCGCACGTCGACGCCCTCACTCCGCAGGGCCTTCTCCACCGCCGTGGAAACCTCGCGGTCCTCCACGGGCAGCAACCGCTCCGCCTTTTCCACCAGTGTCACCCGGGTACCGAGCCGCGCGAAGGCCTGGGCCAGCTCACAGCCGATGGCGCCGCCGCCCAGTATCAGCAGCTTTTCCGGCGCCCGCGGCAACTGCGCGAAGCGGTCCCACAGCGTATCGCTGGTGACGAAGTCGATGTTTTCCAGCCCCGGCAGCGGCGGTACCAGCGGCTCCGCACCGGTGGCGAGAATGATCGAGCGCGCGGTCAATACCCGCTCGCCACCATCATTTAGCGCTACCCTGACCGTCCAGGGATCGAGCAGACTTGCCCGCCCGGCAAGCACCTCCACACCCAGGCCGGTATAGCGCTCGACACTGTCGTGGGGCGCTATCCGCTCGATGGATGCGCGCACATGTCGCATCACACCGGGGAAGTCGATCTGCGGCTCACCGAGGTGCACGCCGAACTTTTCCGCGCTACGCGCCTGCTGCGCGATGCGGGCGCACTTGATCAGCGCCTTGCTGGGCACGCAGCCGGTGTTCAGGCAGTCGCCACCCATGGCTCCGGACTCCACCAGCGTAACCCTGGCTTTGACCGCCGCGGCGATATAGGCGCTCACCAGCCCGGCGGCGCCGGCGCCGATGACGATCAGGTTGCGGTCGAATTTAGCAGGCTTTTTCATCGGTGGTTTTCAACGGCTTGCACGTCGGCGCTTGAGCCAGTTCAGAAAATATTTTGCCAACAGCGGAAACAGGCCCAGTAGCGCAAACGACAACAGCAGCTGCGGCGACAGGATATCGCCGAGGCTGTACACCTGCCCCAACTGGGTGCCCGCATTCACATAGACCACGGTCGCGGCCAGCATGCCGATCTGGCTCACCCAGTAGTAGGTCCAGATCTTGATGCGGGTCAGGCCCATCAGGATATTGATCACGAAGAAGGGAAACAGCGGCACCAGTCTCAGCGCAAACAGGTAGAAGGCGCCCTCGCGCTCGACGCCGCGGTTGATGGCCTGCAACCTGCCGGAAAAACGCGCCTGCACCCAGTCGTGCAACAGGTAGCGGGAGACGAGGAAAGCCAGGGTGGCGCCGATACTGGAGGCAAAGGACACGATCAAGGTGCCCCAGAAGAGCCCGAACAGGGCGCCGGCAGCCAGAGTCAATATCGCCGCGCCCGGCAGCGACAGGCCGGTAACCAGGATATAGAAAAGCGCAAACAGCAGCCCCACCAGTATCGGAGAAGCGGCCCGCCACTGCTCGAATTGCGCCTGGCCCTGTTTCAGGTTTTCCAGCGTCAGCCACTGGTGCAGGTCAAAAATATAAAAGGCCAGTCCCAGCACCAGCAAGACTGCGACCAATAAAACTTTCTTGCTCATACAAACTCAGCGATATGTTGTAGGAGCCTGCTTGCAGGCGAACAGGATAGAAACTCCGTAGCGTTCGCCTGCAAGCAGGCTCCTACAGGGTGCCACTGCAAAACGGCGGTTAAAGCGCGCCACCGCAACTGCTGCCCTGCCCGGCGGTGCAGCCGTAGCAGTGGTCGGCCACGCGAATGGGTGTGTCCTGCATATCCCGCTGCAACAGGTCGCGCAGGTGCGCGCGGCCGGGCACGCCGATACCGAGCTGCTGATTGAAGTCGCAATCGTAGAGATAGCCCCGCCAGTCCACGCTGACCAGGCTGCGGCACATCACGCCGGCCAGGTTCGCATCGCTGTAGTTGTCCTTCAGCAGTTGCATATAATCGTCAAACTGCCCTTTGGAAACCAGCGTGGAGCCGAAACGCTTGATCGGCATATTCGCCAGTGCGAACAGCCGGTTGAAAACGATACCGAAATGCGCGAACAGCTCGCGGCGGTAGTCCGCTTCCAGCGCCTGTTGGTTTGGCGGCAGGAAAGGCCCCTGGGGGTTGTAGACCAGATTCAGTACCAGGCCGCTGTCGGGTTTCCCGTAGCCCAGTGCGTTGAGCTTCTGCAGCGCGGCGATGCTCTTGTCGAAGACGCCCCTGCCGCGCTGCTTGTCCACATTGTCGAGCGAATAGCAGGGCAGCGAGGCCACCACCTCAACCCGATTTTGCGCCAGGAACTCCGCCGTATCCTCCTGCCCCGGCTCGAACAGGATGGTCAGGTTGCAGCGGTCCATCACATGCACTCCCTGGGCGCGCGCATCGGCGACCAGCCGGCGAAAGCCCGGGTGCATCTCTGGCGCGCCGCCGGTGATATCCAGCGTCGAAATCCGGCGCGCGCGCAGCACCTCGGGGATCAACGCCAGGTTTTCATCGCTCATCATCTCGGTGCGCCCGGGCCCTGCGTTCACATGGCAGTGCACACAGCTCTGGTTGCACCTGTAGCCGATATTGATCTGCAGCGTATCGATTCGTTCCCGGCGGATCGGCGGGAAATCGGAGACTTCCAGCAGGGGCAGTGTTTCGTGCATATCTCAAAATGGTCCGGTAATTTCTTTCGGTGGACAGGCTCGGCGCATGGCCACCCTGCCCATCAGGCCTCTTGCGGGACTTCAGTCGGTGCAAGCAGCGGTTCTATTACAGCGGCCTTTTCCGCCGACATGGCCGCCAACGGAGTGACCAGGCCACTCGCCAGCGCCGTGTGCGCGGCGGATACCGGCTGCTCCTCGCCCAGCAGGCGAATCGCCTCGGCGGCGATCTTCTGCGCGCGCGCGGCGTTCTGCTGCAGGTTGGCTATGGCCACCTCGGCGGTGACCGCGGCCTCGCGCGGGTGCCAGCAGTCGTAGTCGGTGGCCATGGCCAGGGTCGCGTAGGCGATCTGCGCCTCCCGCGCCAGCTTCGCCTCCGGCATGTTGGTCATACCGATCACGGAGGCGCCCATGGTCCGGTACCAGTGGGATTCCGCGCGGGTGGAGAACTGCGGCCCCTCGATGCAGACATAGGTGCCACCGCGGTGCAGCGCGATCGGCTGCCCGGCCTGCGTCGACTCGAAAGCGCGCGCGAGGCAGTCGGCCACCGCCGGGCACACAGGGTCCGCCATGGAGACATGGGCCACGGCGCCGTCGCCGAAAAACGTATTTTCCCGTTTGCGGGTCATATCGATAAACTGGTCGGGAATCAGCATATCCAGCGGCCGCACTTCCTCGCGCAGCGAGCCGACCGCGGACAGCGACAGGATATAGCGCACACCGAGTTGCCGCAGCGCGTGGATATTCGCCCTGTAGGGCACTTCGGAGGGAATCAGCCGGTGGCCGCGACCGTGGCGGGCGAGGAAGGCCACCGGCACGCCGTGCAGCTCGCCGGTGACTATCGCATCGGAGGTGGGACCGAACGGGGTTTCAATCTGCCGTTCGCGTATATTCTGCAGCCCCTGCATCTCATAGAGGCCGCTGCCGCCGATTACGCCGATCACCGCTGTGGCCATATTTCTCTCCTCGATCAATGCGTTTCGCGCAGTATAAGGAGTGACCGCGGTTCCTGTATATCGTTCAGCGCACAACAAAAAAGGCCGCCTCGCGAGAGGCGGCCTTTTTATCGCCCTCTTGCCCCATTGACTGGCGCCGAGGGAAGAGGATGGAGGAAGTGGCTTACCAGCCGGTAACCTCTTTCAGCGCGTTGCCGATTTCGGCCAGGGAGCGCACGGTCTTCACGCCGGCGTCTTCCAGTGCGGCGAACTTCTCGTCCGCAGTGCCCTTGCCGCCGGAGATGATGGCGCCGGCGTGGCCCATGCGCTTGCCGGGCGGTGCGGTTACACCGGCGATGTAGGAAACCACCGGCTTGGTGACATTGTCCTTGATGTAGGCCGCCGCCTCTTCTTCCGCGGTACCGCCGATTTCACCGATCATCACGATGGCTTCAGTCTGCGGGTCCTTCTCGAACATTTCCAGGATGTCGATGAAGTTGGAGCCCGGAATCGGGTCGCCGCCGATGCCCACGCAGGTGGACTGGCCGAAGCCGTAGTCGGTGGTCTGCTTGACCGCTTCATAGGTCAGGGTGCCGGAACGGGACACGATGCCCACCTTGCCCGGCTTGTGGATATGGCCCGGCATGATACCGATCTTGCACTCACCGGGAGTGATCACGCCCGGACAGTTGGGGCCGATCAGGCGCACGCCCAGTTCGTCGCACTTCACTTTGGCGTCCAGCATATCCAGAGTCGGGATGCCTTCGGTGATGCACACGATCAGCTTGATGCCGCCGTTGGCCGCTTCCAGGATGGAGTCCTTACAGAAGGGTGCCGGCACGTAGATCACGGAGGCTTCCGCACCGGTGGCTTCCACCGCTTCCTTCACGGTGTTAAACACCGGCAGGCCCAGGTGAGTCTGGCCACCCTTGCCCGGGGTCACGCCGCCGACCATCTTGGTACCGTAGGCGATGGCCTGCTCGGAGTGGAAAGTGCCCTGGGAGCCGGTGAAGCCCTGGCAGATGACTTTAGTGTCTTTGTTAATCAAAACGCTCATTGATGAGTCCTCAAAATCTTTTTTGGCTGCGGAGTGACAACCATCCCTGGAGCCGCATTCCGGCCCGGCCATCCATGGCCGGGCGCTAACGGCGCTGCGGATACACTCAGTATCCGGTCGCCGTTAGCCCGCTGCTTTCACCACCTGCTGAGCCGCGTCGGTCAGGCTGGTAGCCGCGATGATGTTCAGACCGCTCTCGCTCAGTACCTTGGCGCCCAGGTCTGCGTTGTTACCTTCCAGGCGCACCACTACCGGTACCTTTACGCCCACTTCTTTCACCGCGCCGATCACGCCTTCCGCGATCATGTCGCAGCGCACGATGCCGCCGAAGATATTGATCAGAACCGCTTTCACATTCTCGTCGGAGAGGATGATCTTGAAGGCTTCAACCACGCGCTCCTTGGTCGCGCCGCCGCCGACATCGAGGAAGTTGGCCGGCTTGCCGCCGTGCAGGTTGACGATATCCATGGTGCCCATGGCCAGGCCGGCGCCGTTTACCATGCAGCCGATGTTGCCGTCGAGGGCCACGTAGTTCAGATCCCACTTGGCCGCGTGCGCCTCGCGCGCGTCCTCCTGGGACGGGTCGTGCATTTCGCGCAGGTCCGGGTGGCGGTACAGCGCGTTGCTGTCGATCACGACCTTGGCATCCAGACAGTGCAGGTTGCCCTCGGTGGTGATCACCAGCGGGTTGATTTCCAGCAGGGCCAGGTCCTTCTCCTGGAACATCTTGGCCAGGCCGAGGAAGATCTTGGTGAACTGCTTGATCTGGTCGCCCTGCAGGCCCAGTTTGAAGGCCAGTTCGCGCGCCTGGTAGGGCTGTGCGCCCACCAGCGGGTCGATGGTGGCTTTCAGGATTTTTTCCGGAGTCTCTTCCGCTACCTTCTCGATTTCCACGCCGCCCTCGGTGGAGGCCATGAAAACGATGCGGCGGGTGGAGCGGTCGACTACCGCGCCCAGGTACAGTTCCTGGTCGATGTCGGTGCAGCTCTCTACCAGAATGCGGGAAACCGGCTGACCGTTCTCGTCTGTCTGATAGGTTACCAGGCGCTCGCCCAGCCACTTCTTGGCGAATTCTTCAATTTCCGCCTTGGAATCCACCAGCTTTACACCGCCGGCCTTGCCGCGGCCACCGGCGTGTACCTGGGCCTTTACGACCCACTTGTCGCCGCCAATTTCATCAGCCGCCGCTGCTGCCGCTGCCGGGGTTTCCGCTGCAATGCCTTTGGAAACCGGCAATCCGTATGCTGCAAACAGTTGTTTGCCCTGATACTCATGCAAGTTCATAGTCAATACCAATTCACATTTGAAAGATTAGATGGGGCTTTCCATTTCCCCTTCCCGTAGGGACGAACCCTGTGTTCGCCCGATCTGGGCGGGGCGAACACAGGGTTCGCCCCTACACCGGGATAGCGGCCGGCGCGCCCGCGTCCTGATTTTTTATTTGCGCTTCTTGCGGTTGGCGATATGGATCGCGTGGCCGTTGGCGGCAAGCGCGGCTTCCTTGACCGCCTCGGACAGGGTCGGGTGACCGAATACGGTCATGCCGATATCCTCGGCGCTGGAACCGAATTCCATCGCAATCGCCACCTGCTGCACCAGATCCGCCGCAGACGGGCCGACGATGTGCGCACCCAGTACGCGGTCGGTTTCCGCGTGGGCGATGATCTTCACCATGCCGGCGGTTTCGTTTGCGGCCACAGCGCGGCCGGACGCAACGAACGGGAAAACACCCACATTGTAGGGCTCACCGTCCGCCTTCACCTGCTCTTCGGTGCGGCCGACGGCGGCAATTTCCGGATGGGTGTAGATCACGTTCGGAATCACATCGTAGTTCATCATCGGCTTCTGGCCGGCGATGCGCTCGGCAACCACCACGCCCTCTTCAGAGGCCTTGTGCGCCAGCATCGGGCCGCGCACCACGTCGCCGACGGCCCAGACGCCCGGGGCGGAAGTCATGCACAGGTCGTTGACGTAGATAAAGCCGCGCTCGTCCAGCTTGACGCCGGCGTCTTCAGACAGCAGGCCCTCGGTGTAGGGGCGACGGCCCACGCACACGATCAGCTTGTCGAAGGTTTCCTGGTGCTCTTTGCCGTCCTTGTCTTCGTAGGTGACAACGACTTCTTTGCCCTTCACCTCGGTGCCGGTGACACGGCAGGACAGGCGGATATCCAGGCCCTGTTTTTTCAGAATCTTCTGCGACTCCTTGGCGATCTGCTGGTCCATGATCGCCAGGAACTTGTCCAGCGCCTCCAGAACCACCACGTCGGAACCCAGACGGTTCCAGACGGAACCCAGCTCCAGGCCGATCACGCCGGCGCCGATCACGCCCAGGCGCTTCGGCACTTCGGTGAATTCCAGCGCGCCGGTGGAGTCGACGATGATCTTGTTGTCCACCGGGGCCGGCGGAATGTTCACCGGCACGGAACCGGAGGCCAGGATCACATTGTCGGCTTCGTAAACGGTAGTCTTGCCGTCGTGGCCGGTCACTTCCACCTTCTTGCCCGCCAGCAGCTTGCCGGTGCCCTCGATGGAGGTGACCTTGTTGGCCATAAACAGGCTGGCGATACCGCCGGACATCTGCTTCACGACACCATTTTTGCGCTCGATCATCTTCTTGACATCGATCTTCACCTTGCCGGTGTCGATGCCGTGCACGTCGAGGGCGTCTTTCGCCTCGTGGTACTTCCAGGAGCTGTCCAGCAGCGCCTTGGACGGGATACAGCCGACGTTCAGGCAGGTACCGCCGTTGACCACCTTGCCTTCCTTGTTGACCCACTTTTCAACACAGGCGGTTTTCAGGCCCAGCTGCGCGGCGCGGATGGCTGCGACATAACCTCCGGGACCGGAGCCGATTACGATTACGTCAAATTTTTCCGACATGGTCTGTTCCAAATTTGGTGAATTCAGTGTGCAAGAGGGGCCTCTTCGGGCCCCTGAATTTTTTTAGATTTCCAGCAGAATGCGCGCCGGATCCTCGATCATTTCCTTGATCGCCACCAGGAAGCCTACCGCTTCCTTGCCGTCGATCAGGCGATGATCGTAGGACAGCGCCAGGTACATCATCGGCAGGATTTCCACCTTGCCGTTTACCGCCATCGGACGCTCCTGGATCTTGTGCATGCCGAGGATCGCAGTCTGCGGCGGGTTCAGGATCGGGGTGGACAGCAGCGAGCCGAAGACACCACCATTGGTGATGGTGAAGGTACCGCCGGTCATCTCCTCGATGGAGAGCTTGCCGTCGCGGGCGCGCACGCCCATATCGCGGATCGCGTTCTCCATATCCGCCAGGCCCATATTCTCCGCGTTGCGCAGAATCGGCACCACCAGCCCCTTCGGCGAAGAAACCGCAACGCCGATATCCTGGTAACCGTGGTAGACGATATCGTCACCGTCGATGGACGCGTTTACGGCCGGATAGCGCTTCAGCGCCTCGACCGCGGCCTTGACAAAGAAGCCCATAAAGCCCAGGCGGGTGCCGTTGTGCTTCTTCTCGAACAGCTCCTTGTAGTTCTTGCGCAGGTCCATCACCGGCTTCATGTTCACCTCATTGAAGGTGGTGAGCATGGCGGTGGACTGGGTGGCGTCCAGCAGGCGCTCGGCGATACGCTTGCGCATACGGGTCATCGGCACGCGCTTCTCGACGCGCTCGCCCGGGGCCACGGCCACCTCCGCCGCCGCGGCCGGAGCGGCGGCTGCGGCCGGCGCAGCGCCCGCCTTCATCACATCTTCCTTCAGCACGCGGCCGCCCTTGCCCGAGCCTTCCACGCCGGCCAGATCGACGCCCTTCTCGGCCGCCATCTTCTTCGCGGACGGCATGGCGATTTTCTCGCCCGCAGCCGGGGTGGACTCAGCCGCAGGGGCCTCAGCCGGCTTTTCTTCGGCCGGCGCGGCGGCTTCACCGGCACCCGCGGCAAAGAGCGCGATCACTTCATTGGAGAGAACGGTATCGCCCTCGCCCTTGATGATTTCGGTGAGGGCGCCGTCGGCGGGCGCGACGACTTCCAGCACCACCTTGTCGGTTTCGATATCCACGATCAGTTCATCGCGGGATACGGCTTCGCCGGGCTGTTTGTGCCAGGTGGCGACGGTGCCGTCCTGAACGGATTCCGGGAAAGTTGGCGCTTTAATCTCGATCGTCATTGGTCCTGTTTCCTGAGATTGACTCTTGGGCGGCTCAGATAGGCACCGCCCTATTCACTATTTACTGCCGCCTGTTATTTGACGGTCAGCGCCTCGT
The DNA here is from genome assembly GCF_056160225.1 of Microbulbifer sp. ABF4_143. NCBI lineage: Bacteria > Pseudomonadati > Pseudomonadota > Gammaproteobacteria > Cellvibrionales > Microbulbiferaceae > Microbulbifer > Microbulbifer sp. ABF4_143. Next base: position 35,605 of record NZ_JBSWWT010000003.1, on the reverse strand, counting down.
TGATGAACTTGTTCTGTTCTTCCAGGTGCGTGGACATATAGCCCGCCGCCGGCGCGGCGGAGGGGGCGCGGCCCACATACTGAAGCTCCAGCTTCGGGTGCGTCTCCGCCAGCAGGCGGCGCAGGTGGTGCTGGCTGTGATACCAGGCGCCCTGGTTCATCGGCTCTTCCTGGCACCAGGCCACACTCTCGATATTCTTGAACGCAGACACCGCCTCGACGAACTCCTCGTCCGGGAAGGGGTACAACTGCTCCAGACGCACGAAGGCCACGTCGTCCTGCTCCCGCTCCATGCGCGCTTCCAGCAAATGGTAGTAGACCTTGCCGGAGCACAGGATCAGGCGCTTGACCTTGGCGGGATCCACTGCCTCGTCCTGAATCACATTGTGGAAACGGCCATTGGCGAGCTCGTCCAGGCTGGAAGTGGCCAGCTTGTGCCGCAGTATCCACTTGGGGCTCATGATGATCAGCGGGCGGCGCATCGGGCGTATCGCCTGGCGGCGCAGCAGGTGGAAGATCTGCGCCGGCGTGGTGGCGTTACACACCTGGATATTGTGCTCGGCACACAGCTGCATAAAGCGCTCCAGGCGCGCGGAGGAGTGCTCCGGCCCCTGACCCTCGTAGCCGTGCGGCAGCATCATCACCAGGCCGCACATGCGTCCCCACTTGTGCTCGCCGGAAGTGATGAACTGGTCGATCACCACCTGGGCGCCGTTGGCGAAGTCGCCGAACTGGGCCTCCCAGACCACCAGTGACTTGGGCGTGGTGGTGGCGTAACCGTATTCGAACGCCAGCACCGCCTCTTCCGACAGCAGCGAGTCGTAGATATAGAAAGGCGGCTGCCCCTCGTACATATGCTGCAGCGGCACATAGGACTGGCCGTCCTTCTGGCTGTGAATCACCGCGTGGCGGTGGGAGAAGGTACCGCGGCCGACATCCTCGCCGGTGAAGCGCACCATATAGCCCTGCTCCAGCAGCGTACCGTAGGCCAGGGTCTCGGCCATGCCCCAGTTCAGCGGCAGGGCGCCGCCGGCCATCTTGCGGCGGTCCTCGTAGATCTTCGCCACCTGGCGCTGCATTACAATGCCGTCGGGCACAGTGGTCATACGGGTGGCCACGTCCTTCAGCTTCGGCAGCGGGAAGCTGGTATCCGCCGGTGTCTGCCAGTCGTGGTTCAGGTAGGGGGTCCAGTCCACGAACATGGAGGAATCCGGCTGCTTGACCAGGCCGGTGGCCACATCTTCGCCGCGATCCAGCTTGTCGCGGTAGTCGCTGGCCAGCTTGTCCGCGGCGGCCTTGTCCAGCACGCCCTCGCTGACCAGCTTCTCCGCGTACAGGGTGCGGGTGGTCTTGTGCTTGCGGATGGCCTGGTACATCAGCGGCTGGGTGCCGGACGGGTCGTCAGTCTCGTTGTGACCGCGGCGACGGTAGCACACCAGGTCGATGACGATGTCTTTCTTGAATTCGTAGCGGTAGTCCACCGCCAGCAGCGCGGCCAGCACGACCATTTCCGGGTCGTCGCCGTTCACGTGCAGCACCGGAGCGTCGATCATCTTTGCCACATCGGTGCAGTATTCGGTGGAGCGGGCATCCTCGCGCTTGCTGGTGGTGAAGCCCACCTGGTTGTTCAGCACGATATGCACGGTGCCGCCGGTGTAGAAGCCGCGGGTCTGGGACATCTGCAGGGTTTCCTGCACCACGCCCTGGCCGGCAAAGGCGGCGTCGCCGTGGATATTGATCGGCATTACCTTTTCGCCGGAGGGATCGTTGCGGCGATCCTGGCGCGCACGCACCGAGCCCTCCACCACCGGAGCGCAGATCTCCAGGTGCGACGGGTTAAAGGCCAGCGCCAGGTGCACTTCGCCACCGGGGGTCATCACATTGGAGGAGAAGCCCTGGTGGTACTTCACATCGCCGGAGGTATCCAGGGTCTTCTTGCCCTCGAACTCCTCGAACAGGTCCGCCGGGTTCTTACCCAGAATATTAACCAGGGTGTTCAGGCGGCCGCGGTGGGCCATGCCGATGACGATTTCTTTCACCCCGTAGGTGCCGGAGCGGCGGATCAGCGCGTCCATCATCGGGATCAGGCTCTCACCGCCCTCGACGCCGAAACGCTTGGTGCCCGGGTACTTGGAGTCCAGGTGGCGCTCCAGGCCCTCGGCCGCGGACAGGCGCTGCAGTATTTCGACGCGGATATCGGCGCCGAAGTTGGGCGTGGACTGGCTGCGCTCCAGGCGCTGCTGGAACCACTGCTGCTCCTCCAGGTTGGACAGGTGCATGATCTCCGCACCCAGATTGCCGCAGTAGGTGCGCTCCAGGCCCTCGACGATCTCGCGCAGCGTGGCCTCCTCCTTGCCGAAGAAGAGGTCGCCGGTCTGGAAGGTGGTATCGAAGTCGCCTTCGGTGAGGCCGTGGTAGTTCAACTGCAGGTCCGGCACCTGCTCACGCGCCATCAGGCCCAGCGGGTCCAGGGTGGCCTTCTTGTGGCCGCGGTGGCGGTAGGAGTTGATGAGCTGCAGGACTTTGACCTGCTTGCGTTCGTGCTCGATGTTGACGGCGCCGGCACCGGGAGCGGCCAGCGGGCGGGTGCGGTGTTTGGCGAGCAGTTCAAAGTGCTGACGCACTGCGGCGTGGGACACGTCGCCACCGCCGTTGACCCGCGGGAGGCTGTCGAAGTAACTGCGCCACTCCTCCGGCACGCCGTTCGGGTCGTGCAGATAGGTCTCGTACAGTTCCTCCACATAGGCGGCGTTGCCCCCGGAGATATGGGAGCTACGCCACAGCTGCTCCATGGTACTTTCGTGCATTGTTGATGCCTACCTCGATGGAGAAATTGGGGCAGAGCAAACGATAATTTCACTCTGACCCCAATTTCATATTTCCTTTCACTCACAAAAGGGGGCCAAACCGCGCGCATACTAAGTGCTGCCTTGTGCGCGGTTTGGCGCCCCGCCATGGAAGGCGGGGCCGGGGCCAGAAAGGATTCTCCAGGTCGCGCCATGGATGGCGCTCCGGAGGTCCCAACTGGCACCAGCCCCCTTTTTAATTTCGCACCGGCTCACAGGCCGGCTTTCTCGTCGTTGGATAGGCGCCGCCGTTGGCGCCGAGCCCGCGCTGCGGGCTCAACCGGGCTCGATACGCGCCGCGCTTATACGGCGCGGGCCAGCAACATATTGCGGATGTGGCCGATGGCGCGGGTCGGATTCAGCCCCTTCGGACACACATTCACGCAGTTCTGGATGCCGTGGCAGCGGAATACGCTGAAGGGATCATCCAGGTTGGACAGGCGCTCGTCGGTGGCCAGGTCGCGGCTGTCCGCCAGGAAGCGGTAGGCCTGCAGCAGGCCCGCCGGGCCGATGAACTTGTCCGGATTCCACCAGAAAGACGGGCAGGCGGTGGAGCAGCAGGCGCACAGGATGCACTCGTAGAGACCGTCCAGCTTTGCGCGGTCCTCCGGGCTCTGCAGGCGCTCGATGGCCGGCGCCGGGGTGTCGTTCTGCAGGTAGGGTTCGATCTTCTTGTACTGCTCGTAGAACTGCTCCATATCCACCACCAGGTCGCGGATCACCGGCAGGCCCGGCAGCGGGCGCAGCACCAGCTTGCCCTTGGGCGCCGCCTCGGAGATGGGCGTGGTGCAGGCCAGGCCGTTGCGGCCGGAGATGTTCATACCGTCGGATCCGCACACACCCTCGCGGCAGGAGCGGCGGAAGGACAGGGTCGGGTCCTCGGCCTTGAGCAGTTCCAGCACGTCCAGCACCATCAGGTCCTTGCCCTGGGTGTCCAGCTCGTAGTCCTGCATATAAGGCGCTTTGTCGGTCTCCGGGTTGTAGCGATAGATACTAACTTTCAACATACTCTTTCCGCTCCCGATTTAATAAGTCCGAGCCTTGGGCTCGAAAGCTTCCATGGTGGTGGGCGCGAAGTTGACCGCGCGCTTGCCGACACGCTTCTCCCCCGGGAAGAACATGGAGTGGCACAGCCAGTTTTCGTCGTCGCGCTCCTGGAAGTCCTCGCGGGCGTGGGCGCCGCGGCTCTCGGTGCGGGCCTCGGCGGCGATGGCGGTCGCCTCGGCCACCTCCAGCAGGTTCTGCAGTTCCAGCGCCTCGATACGGGCGGTGTTGAAGGCGCGGCTCTTGTCCTCCAGGCGCACGTTCTCGATGCGGCCGCGCAGCTCTTCCAGCTTCTTCACACCCTCGGCCATATAGTCGCCGCGGCGGAAAACGCCGAAGTGGTTCTGCATCACGTTCTGCAGTTCCTTGCGCAGATCCGCGGCCTTCTCGCCGTCGTTGGTATTTTCCAGGCGGTTCAGGCGCGCCATGGCCGCCTCGATATCGGATTCGGACGCCTCGCGGTGCTCGATACCCTCGCGCAGAGCCTTCTCGATAAACAGGCCGGAGGCGCGACCGAAGACCACCAGGTCCAGCAGCGAGTTGCCGCCCAGGCGGTTGGCGCCGTGCACGGACACACAGGCCACCTCGCCGCAGGCGTAGAAGCCGTCGATCACCTGGTCGTTGCCGGCGGCGTCCTGGGTCAGGGCCTGGCCGTGCACGTTGGTGGGGATACCACCCATCATGTAGTGGCAGGTGGGCACCACCGGAATCGGGTCCTTGACCGGATCCACATGGGCGAAGGTCTTGGCCAGCTCGCAGATACCGGGCAGACGGCTGTGCAGTACCTCCTCGCCCAGGTGGTCGAGCTTCAGGAACACGTGGTCGCCGTTCGGGCCGGCGCCGCGGCCGTCGAGGATCTCGAGGATCATGGAGCGGGCCACCACGTCGCGGGAGGCCAGGTCCTTCGCGTTGGGGGCGTAGCGCTCCATAAAGCGCTCGCCATCCTTATTGATCAGGTAGCCGCCCTCACCGCGACAGCCCTCGGTCACCAGCACGCCGGCGCCGTGGATGCCGGTCGGGTGGAACTGCCACATCTCTATATCCTGCACCGGCAGACCCGCGCGCAGGGCCATACCCACGCCGTCACCGGTATTGATATGGGCGTTGGTCGTGGACGCGTAGATACGGCCGGCACCGCCGGTGGCGAATACGGTGGCCTTGGACTTGATGAAGACCACTTCGCCGTCTTCGATGCACATCGCGATCACGCCGACCACGGCGCCGTCCTGGTTCTTCACCAGGTCGATCGCGAACCACTCGTTCAGGAACACGGTGTCGTGCTTGACGTTGTTCTGGTACAGGGTGTGCAGCAGCGCGTGGCCGGTGCGGTCAGCCGCCGCACAGGTGCGCGCGGCCTGGCCGCCGCGGCCGAAGTCCTTGGACTGGCCGCCGAAGGGGCGCTGGTAGATGCGACCCTCCTCGGTGCGGGAGAAAGGCAGACCCATATGCTCCAGCTCGAACACCGCCTCCGGGCCCACGGAGCACATATACTCGATGGCATCCTGATCGCCGATATAGTCGGACCCCTTGACGGTGTCGTACATGTGCCAGCGCCAGTCGTCCTGCGGATCCGCACTGGCGATGGCGCAGGTGATGCCGCCCTGGGCGGACACGGTGTGCGAGCGGGTCGGGAACACCTTGGTGATTACCGCAGTCTTGAAGCCGGACTGGGCCATTTGCAGGGCCGCGCGCATACCCGCACCGCCGCCGCCGATTACGATTCCGTCAAAGGAAATAGTACGCATGTTCGCCATCAGTTATACACCCCACAGAATTTCAATGCCCCACACCGTGTAGAACACGGCAACGACCGCCAGCAGCACCTCGGCGATGACGCGCAGCACAGTGGCCTTGGCGCCCATCATGCGGTTGGTGATGTAGTCGGTCACGACCGACCAGAGGCCGATCCAGGCGTGCGCAATCGTGGAGATCAGGGCCACCAGGCTGAACACGCGCATCCAGCGCTGCTCGAACAGGGCCGACCAGCTCTCGTAGCCGAAATCTTTACTCAGGAAAATAAAACCCACTATAAAGAGGGTGTAAGCAGCGAGAACCACAGCGGTGACACGCTGGATCAGCCAGTCGTAAGTGCCGCTGCGACCGAAACTAGTGATTGTGGTTACCATACCCATACCCCCGCCAACAGAATCAGAATTGCGCTCAGCACCAGCACCATAACGGCGCCGCGACGACCACCCTCCAGGGATTCACCGATCCCCAGATCCATCAACAGGTGGCGCAGGCCCGCCACCAGGTGGTAGGCGAGAGCTGCCAGCGCAGCCCACAAGACGAGCTTGGCGGGAACGCTATTAAAGGCCGCCGCCACGTCGGCGAAGCCCTGCTCGGACTCCAGACTGGCATCGAGCATGCACAGCAGCAGCGCGACCACGGCGAAGAGGACGACGCCGGAGATACGATGCAAAATGGAAACCAGAGCGGCAGCGGGAAGCTTGATAGTGGAAATGTCTAGATTGACAGGTCTGTTTTTGTTCACAGGAAAAACACCTTGTTGCCCTGAACGACCGGGCGCCCGTTAGCTTTTCAAATGGAGGGGCGAGCTGCCTGCTGATCACTTTGCGCGCGACCTGTACAAGCCTTGTGCAAAGCGGCCTTACCGTGGCGCAAGCCGCGCGGATTATAGGCATTCGCCCCCCAAAACACAACGAACGCCTCGGGTTCCGCGACCGCCCCGCCACCCCGGTCGCGGACCCGATCAGCGGCAAAGGCGCGCCGCGGCCGCGGCGGAATTTCCGCGGAGAATAAACGGCGGAGCCAGGCAAATCCTCTACCGCCCGCGCTGGACGCCGGATATCCTGTTGCTGTGAGACCGGCCGTCCACACCTTTTGGTTTGACAATTAGCGGCGCGCAACTTAAGTTTGGCCCCGCTCAAAAGCCCCCCGGGGCGCACAGATGCTGGACTGACCCGGCTCCCCACGGCGGGTGCAGGAGCGCACCCTCGCCGGCGGAAGCCTGCGCGAGCGCCGCGAAACCAGCAAAACCACGCTTTTGCGCCAGCTCTTGCGGCGCGACTGTCGCACAAGGCAGGGAGCCCGCCTGGCGACAAGCAGGTAAAAAGAACAGTTTTAGGAGTCCGCAATGTCCGATAAGAAAGCGCAACTCACGGTCGACGGTGTCGAAGGCACCATTGAGATGCCCGTACTCTCAGGCACCCTCGGCCCCGATGTTGTCGACGTCAGCAGCCTGACCGGCAAGGGCTTGTTCACTTACGACCCGGGATTTGTGTCCACCGCCGCCTGCGAATCCAAGATCACCTTTATCGATGGCGCCAAGGGCCAGCTGCTGCACCGCGGCTACCCCATCGAGCAGCTGGCAGAGCAGTCCGACTACCTGGAGACCTGCTATCTGCTGATGAAGGGCGAGCTGCCCAACGCCCAGCAGAAGAAAGAGTATGTGGACACCATCATGTCCCACACCATGGTGCACGAATCCCTGGTGAACTTCTTCAAGGGCTTCCGCTACGACGCCCACCCGATGGCGATGATGTGCGGTGTTGTCGGCGCACTGGCCTCCTTCTACCACGACTCCCTGGACATCAACGATCCCGAGCACCGCGAGATCTCCGCGCACCGCCTGATCGCCAAGATGCCGACCCTGGCCGCCATGTGCTACAAGCACTCCAAGGGCCAGCCGTTCATGTACCCGGACAACAGCCTGAACTACGCGGAAAACTTCCTGCACATGATGTTCGGCAACCCCTGCGAGCCGAGCAAGATTGATCCGGTGGTCGCCAAGGCCATGGACGTGATCTTCCTGCTGCACGCCGACCACGAGCAGAACGCCTCCACCTCCACCGTGCGCCTGGCCGGTTCCTCCGGCGCCAACCCCTTCGCCTGCATCTCCTCCGGCATCGCCGCACTCTGGGGACCGGCGCACGGCGGCGCCAACGAGGCGGTGCTGAACATGCTGCAGGAGATCGGCGACGAGAGCCGCATCGACGAGTTCGTCAAGCGCGCCAAGGACAAGAACGACCCCTTCCGCCTGATGGGCTTCGGCCACCGCGTGTACAAGAACTTCGACCCGCGCTCGCGCGTGATGCAGGGTATCTGCGACGAGGTGTTGGGCGCGATGGGTGCCGAGAACGACCCGCTGCTGCGTATCGCCAAGAAGCTGGAAAAGATCGCTCTCGAGGACGAGTACTTCATCGAGAAGAAGCTCTACCCGAATGTGGACTTCTACTCCGGCATCATCATGAAGGCGATCGGCATCCCCACCGACATGTTCACGGTGATCTTCGCCACCGGCCGCACCGCCGGCTGGATCGCGCACTGGAACGAGATGATCTCCAACCCTTACAAGATCGGCCGCCCGCGCCAGCTGTACACCGGCTACCCGCAGCGCGACTATGTTCCGCTGGACAAGCGCTGAGTATCGGCACCGACAGAGCATTAGAAAACCCGGCGCACGCCGGGTTTTTTAATATCTGCACCAAACCAGTGCACCTCTTATCGGAACACTGTACACACCCACACGCTATTGCGGCGGCAACACCGAAAACTTTAACTGGCACTCCCGTCATAATTTTCACTCAACTTCGGCGGCGACCACCCACCATCTGTTTAGCCGAGAAATTTTTTATCTCTACAATTGTAAAAAGCCCCCTTCCACAAAAAGGAAGTCGTGCCATTTTTTAGCGGAGATCGCCAAATAAATCGGCACGCGAATTTATTTTCGTCTACCTTGCCAATAGCACAGGCGCCGGCCAGATAATTGGGAATGAATCACAATTTCCGAAGCTCTGCTCGGGGTTTCAATGACATTCCGCGCAAGTGACGCTATTCTCCACTGCCGGTGAACAGTCACTGGTCGCCTAACCGCTTGCTAAAAAAATTTCAACAACGCGCTAAACGGTTCGCTTACAACGCATAATTAAGGGCAGATACCATGTTCAACTTTATTTCCGACCTGTTCGGTGGCAATAGCCAGGTGGACGAGGAAAAATACACCCGCAGCTCGCACACCGGAGCCAAAGCCAACCGCACAATTTCCTACGACCCGACCCTGATCAATGCACTGGAAAAAGACCACCAGACACTGGTAGATATTTTCCAGCGCATCTGGTCCGAGGGCTTCGAGCCGCAGGATTTCCGCCAACTGGCCCACCTGATGACCCTGTTCAAATCCAACTTCCAGGCTCACCTGATCAAGGAGAACGTGCGCTTTTACGTATACCTGGAGCAGACCCTGGCAGAAGACGTGCACACCCTGCAGATCGTCAAGGACTTCCGCACGGACATGAACGAGATCGCCAATGCAGTAGTGCAATTCTGCAAGCGCTACACACATGAGGCCTTCACCCAGGAAATGATTCGGGACTTCCGCCGCGACTACCAGAAAATCGGAGAGGCGCTGACCCGGCGCGTCTCCCTGGAAGAGAAAGAACTGTACACCCTCTACCAACCGTCCTAGCCCGCACTAAACTCAAGCGCCGCCGTCGCGGCTATCGAACTTAGCGCGAACGGCTCGGTCGCACCTCTCCCGGTGGCCCCGGAATGCGGGCCACCTGCCCCCTATCCCCCCTCCCAAGCCTCCCCCGGCGGTGGCAGTACTCATTTCACAATTTTGTTTCTTTTTATTTAAATAAAAAGGCATTAGAATCCACAAAATAATCAAAAATAAGAATATTGATATCGCGCTTAAGAGCCCATCAATACAACAAATCACAACAAGGCAGAGCCATTGATGAGTGCCGCTATCACGGGGGGTTGGCGTGGCCGAGCTTGAAGATACCCTCGCCCCGCACCAGACTCAGGCCAGACGGGAGCCGGCCGAAGCCGACTATCCGGTTTATGTCATTGTCGGCACCGGCCCCGTCGGTGTGCGCTGTGCGCAGAAGCTGCTCGAATACAGCGAAGATGCCCAGGTGGTGATTTTCGGCGCTGAAGCCGACGCCCCCTACAACCGGGTAAAACTTTCCCAGTACCTTTCCGAACAGCTCACCCTGCCCGATATCGACAACCCGATACTCGGTGAAAACGACAACAGGCTGGCGGAGTTTATCGACCACCGGGTTGTTTCCATCGACAGGGCCAACAAAACGGTTACAGATGTAACCGGAAGGGTGCAGCCCTACAGTAAACTGATTCTGGCCACTGGCTCCAATCCATTCATTCCCGATATTCCCGGCGCCGATCTGGCAAACGTTTATCCCTTTCGCAGCCTCCGCGATACGGAAACCCTGCTGCAACTGCGCGAGCAGAGCCGGCAACTCTGTGTTGTCGGCGCCGGAGCCCTGGGCTTGGAGGCGGCGGCCGCATTAAAGACACAGAAAAACCACGTCACACTGCAGTCCCGCACGCGACTGCTCGGCGGCCTGTTGAACGACGAAGCCGAGGGCTTTCTCGAATCGGCGCTGAGCGCGCTTGGCGTGGAGCTCAAAATTGGCGATGCGGTGAGCGAAATCACCGGCGATGACCGCGTTCGCCGGCTGCACTTTGCCAGTGGCGACAGCCTGGAGGTCGATGCGGTCGTCATGTGCACCGGCATTCGCCCGGAAATCGACCTGGCTCGCCAGTGCGGACTGAAAACCGGACGCGGCATCATCGTCTCCGAGTGGCTGCAGACCTCCGATCCCGATATCTACGCCGTGGGCGAGTGCGCTGAATTTGCGGAAAAGGTGTATCAGTTCGTCAGGCCCGGCTACGAACAGGCGGCAAGCTGCAGCCAGCATATCTGCCGCGAGTACAAGCGCGAACTGCCCACGTCCCCCTACCGCGGCAGCCTGACCGACATTCAGCTTAAGATCGCCCATATCCCCTGCGCGCTGATCGGGGAGCTTGGCGTCGATGTTGCAAGCAGAGGCGGCGGCGAAGAATTTACCTACCGCAACCGCTTCAAGGGGCTCTACCGCCAGCTGCTGGTCAGGGAGGGACGCCTGGTCGGCGCCATGTATATCGGCAGCTGGGGCGAGGCCAACCGCATCCGCCAGGCGGTCGCGCGCAACGAGGAAATCTCCTCTCGAACACTGAAGCAGTTCGAGCAGGGGGGGTACCTGTGGCAGAAAAAAGTTGCGATCGGCGTCAAGGAGCAGCCGGACAGCTATCTGGTGTGCCAGTGCAACGGTGTGAGCAAGGGGGAGCTGTGCAATGCCATCTCCCAGGGCAAGCGCACACTGATGGAACTGCAACAGGCCACAACGGCCGGTTCCGTGTGCGGCAGCTGCCAGCCGTTGATCGCGGAACTGCTGGACGCCCCCACCCCCAATCTGGTGATGCGCCACGCGCGCGGCATCCTGCTGACCTCGATTGTTTCCCTGCTACTGATTGCGCTGGCCGCCTTGATGCCGCCGGCGCCGATTTCCGACAGTGTGCAGAACCACTGGTACTGGCAGAAACTCTGGTACGACAATTTCTGGAAACAGGTCAGCGGCTACACCCTGCTCGGCTTCTGCGCCTTCACCACCACTCTCAGCCTGCGCAAGCGCTGGCGCAAACTGACCTACGGACATGTGGATCACTGGCGCTACCTGCACAGCCTGGTCGGCTGCGCGGCGCTGGTGGTGCTGGTGGTGCACACCGGCTTCCGCCTGGGTGAAAACCTCAACCTGGCCCTGATGCTGGTTTTCCTCTCCGCGACCACAACCGGCGCGCTGGTGGGCGTTTTTATGGCCCGCAACCACCACTGGACCGACTTGAAACTGCGCGAACACCGCAAGTGGTGGTCGCGGGTGCACTACGCGCTGCTCTGGGCACTGCCGGCACTGCTCGGCTATCACATTCTCGCGGTGTATTACTTCTAAATGAAAATCTATCGTTTCAAATTCTGGCACTACGGCCTGCTGGTGACCCTGGCGATTAGTTCCGCACTGGCTTACAACCTGGAGTTTTCCGACAAGACGCTGTTTATCAGCGGCGACGCCAGCCACGGCCACCACCAGATTGAACTCGCCTGCAGCGCCTGTCACGGCGACGGCTTCGCCGGCCCCGACGCTATGCAGCAGGCCTGCCTCAACTGCCACGCCGAGGAACTGGAGCTTGCGAACGACTCTCACCCGCGCAAGAAGTTTCTCGATCCGCGCAACGCGCCCCTGATGGCCCACCTGGATGCGCGGAAGTGCGTGACCTGCCACACGGAACACAAGCCGGAGATCACCCGCGATATGGGCGTCACCCTGGCCGGCGACTTCTGTTTTCACTGCCACAGCGATATCGCCGAAGACCGCAGCAGCCACAGAGACTTCGCCTTCGACAGCTGCGCCACTGCCGGCTGCCACAACTTCCACGACAACCGCACGCTCTACGAGGATTTCCTGATCGCGCACGTCGGTCAACCGGGGCTGCTGCCCGATGCCCAACTGCCGGCGCGCACCGCTATGCAGTCCTGGCTGCAGGAAAACCCGCACAAAAAACCGCTGCAGATACAGCAGGCGGATCTCGACGGCGGCGACGCTTCCATTACCGCGGCCTGGGCCGGAAGTGCGCACGCACGGGTATCCGTCAACTGTAGCGGCTGCCACGCCGATGGGCAGATGCGATTCTCCAGCCGCGAAATAGTGGACCAGTGCGGCAGCTGCCACAGCGAACAGCGCGAGGCCTTCACGCGCGGCAAACACGGCATGCGCCTGTCGACGCTGCTGCCGGAAGAGTTTGCCCTCGACGCAACCGCCGTGTCGCCGCAGCAGGCGCGCCTGCCGATGCACCCCGAAGCCGACGCCGCACTCAGCTGCGCCAGCTGCCACAAGCCGCACGAAACCGATCTGCAATTCGCCGCCGTCGAGGCCTGTCTCGGCTGCCACCGCGATGAACACAGCCTCGCCTTCAAGGATTCCCCCCACTTCAAATCCTGGAGCGCGGGAGACCCCGGCGGCGTCAGCTGCGCCAGCTGCCACCTGCCACGAGAGCCCCAGGGTGATCGGGTGGTTGTGAACCACAACCAGAATCACAACCTGCGCCCCAACGAAAAGATGCTGCCGGTTTGCCTGAACTGCCACGGCGTGGAGTTCGCGCTGGCCGCACTGGCGGACGAGGAACTGATCGCCCGCAACTTCCATCGGGCGCCCGCGCAGGAGCACCGGACTTTCGATTTGATCCGCGACCGGATCGCGCGAATTGCCAACGGCAACAAATCCCAAACCAAAACCCAATAGGAGGGGAACACTATGCGAATCGCCGCTTGTATCATTGCCAGCGCGGCCCTGCTCGCCGGCTGTGGACAGAAACAGGGCATTGCGCCGGAGCGCATGGCCGATGCAATTTTCGCCGTGATCGAGGCCGACCGCGCGAGCTACACCAACAATGTGGTCAACCGGCTGCAGAACGAGGAGAAGGTCATCAAGGCCGACGAGCACTGGCAGGATGCCAAGGCGCTGCCGCTGCCGGCGCAGATGTTGCGCATGGGCGCGGAGCGGGTGGCCGAGCAGGAAGCCGGCTTTAGCTATGCCCTGCTCTCCCTCTGGGCCATCAACAAGCAGAACAAACCGCGCACCGAACTGGAGAAGAGCGGGCTGCAATACATCATCGACAACCCCGGCAAAAACTTCTACGGCCGCGAGACACTGGGGGATACCGAATACTTCACCGCGATCTACCCGGATGTGGCCGTCTCGCCCGCCTGCGTCAGCTGCCACAACGAGCATATCGACAGCCCGCGCACGGATTTTGAGCTGGGCGAAACCATGGGCGGCGTCGTGATCCGTATCCCGCTGTGACAGACTGCTGAAAGGCCACGGCCGATTCCTCCGGGCCGGCGCGACTGCGCGGGCCCGGCGTCACCGCCGGATTTAGATCAGCCGGGAGCCGGCACCGGTTTCCGCGCACCGCCCCCGCTGCAGGCGCTCCAGCGACCGTCTCGTTGCAGTGCATCCCACGATTGCCACCTACCCCCTTATACCTCCACACCCCTGGCGGCCGGCAGTGGTTCCCGGCGCAGAGCCTGTTGCAGTTTCTTGCGCGCGCGGTGCAGCCGCGATTTCACCGTACCGACGCCGATGTCGAGAATTTCCGCCACCTCGATCAGCGAATGCCCCTCGACGTCGTGTAGCAGTACCGTGTCGCGCTGGGCGTCATCCAGGTCCGCGAGCGCGCGGTTCAATGCGCGCCGCAACGCCAGGCTGTAGAGCGGGTCGCGGCCGCCGGCATGGTTTTCCAGCGGGCAGTCTCCGTCGGCACTCCAGCCGCCGTCTTCGACCGGGCAGCGGTTCCGTCTCCGGTAGAGATCCACGAAGCGACGGTAGAGCACGCGGATCAGCCAGGGGCAGAGTTTGTCCACCGCCGCCATCTCCCCGGTGCGCGTCACCAGACGTGTGAGTACGTCCTGCACCAGGTCCTCCGCCTCGTCGCGATTCTGTGTCCAGCGGTAGGCCATACGGTACATGGCGTCGATATGCGGGCGCACCAAAGCGATGAAGCGCTCCTCGCGGCGCGACGGCAGCTGGAAAAGGTAGCGGAGCTTGCTCAAACCGGCGGTCCCTCGGCGATTTGTGGCGGTTTATCGGCGGCGGTGCGTCTGAATCGCATCCCTCCCGCTGCTTCAGAATAGTTACACGCACCGGAAGCACAAAAGGTTCCACCACTTTGACTGGGACGGCGGTGGCCAGAGACGCCTGCTGTGATGTCGCAGGCGCAAAAAACAAAGGGCGCTCGAAGCGCCCTTTTTAGACGGCTAACAAAGTCTGTCAACCGGAACCGAAGGCAAAGTGCGGGGACGGGTATTTCGAACCGTCGGCGACAGGGATGTCGCCGACGGAGCGTACAGGGACGTATTCACAGCGTTTCGAAATACCCGTCCCAGTGCTTTGCCGCCACAGCTCCTGCTTAGAACGACAGGAGGGGTTGTCAACGCACTGAAAGGGCGCTCGAAGCGCCCTTTGCCTACCGCTTTTTCCTGTGGGCAATATCAATTACAGCTGGCCGGCCCTACATCCTCCCAGACGTCCTCCACGCCGGGCTCGTCGCCCTGGGTCCACCATTTGGCGCGGTAGCGGCGGTCGTTGTGGTTGACCTCGTCGCCGCCGTTGTAGGCGGTGGTCGCGTTCCAGGGCACTTCCACATCGCTGGTCAGCTGCCAGTCCGCGACGGAGAAACCCGGCTCCGTCTGGGTCCAGTACTTGGCCTCCCACACAAGACCCTCGTGGCTGACCCGGTCGCCGCCCAGGTAGGTGGCACCGGAAGTCCAGGCCGGGTAGTTGCCGGCATCCGGGTCGGTCATCTCACAGCCGCCGGTCGGCAGGTTGACCACCGTCACGTCGACCTGGGCCGAAACCGGCGAATTGACGCCGTCGCTGACGGTTACGGTCACCGGATAGCTGGTGTCGCTGCCCACCTGCGGTGCAGTCAGAGTGACGGTGGCGCTGTCGCCGTTGGTCAGGTTGAAGGCCGGCGCGCTCCAGCTGTAGCTGAGCGCATCGCCGTCGGGGTCCGAGGCGTCGGCGAAGAGGTTCACGCTCTCGCCCTCGTTCACGGTGACGCCGGCGGGCAGGCTGACGCTCGGCGGGCTGTTGGGCGCCACCAGCGTGACGATGATCGAGTCGCTGGCGGTGAATTCGCCATCGCCGACGGTCAACTCGAATTCCAACGGCTGGTCGGCACCCACTTCCGCGGCGGCGAAGCTGGCCGCGGCCTGACCGGCGTTCTGCAGAGTCACACTCGGGCCCGAGAGCTGCACCCAGCTGTAGCTGAGACTGTCGCCGTCCGGGTCACTGGAGCCGCTGCCGTCGAGGATGACCGTGGCCGGGGTGACTACCATCTGATCGGCGCCGGCATCCGCACTGGGGGCGCGGTTGGCCGGCACATCCGTGATCTGAACCGTCACCGTATCCGGGGCCGAGTCCGCCTGGCCGTCGTTGACCACCAGCTGGAAGGTGAGAGTCTGATCCGCGGCCACATCCGGGGCGCTGAAGCAGGGTTGTTCTGCGCCGGCGTCGTCCAGGGTCACCGCGCTGCCTGCGGTCTGACTCCAGCTGAACGTCAGCGGGTCCGCGTCCAGGTCGTAGGAACCGGAGCCGTCCAGGCAGACGTTGCCGCCCTCGTCTGCGGACTGGTCGGCGCCGGCGTTGGCCACCGGCGCGCGGTTGCCGCCGCTGCCGCCGTGGCCCAGGCTCTCGTGCACCGCGTTGAGAATGTCGCCGTTGTCCGCATCTATCTCCCAGGAGAAGAGGCCGGCGAGGCCGAGGCTCCGCACATAGGCGCCCTTGGCCATGACGGACTGGGCGTTGTCGTAGGTGATCAGGTCGCCGGTGTCCGGCTTGAAGATATAGGCGCCCTGGGCCGTGGAATCGTAGTACTCCTGCCACTGCCCAGTGGCGATCCTGGCGACGATATCGCGGTAGTCCACCACGCCCGCCTCCCAGGTGCCGTCCACGGCGCCGGTGGCGGTGCCGGTCATATGGTCGCTGCCGGTCCAGCCGGAAACCCCGGTCCAGCCGCGGCCGTACATGGCGGTGCCGACCACCAGTTTGCCCGGCGGCACACCTTCGGCCAGCAGGGCCTGGATACCGCTGTCGATGTTGTAATCGTCGCTGGGATCCCAGCTCGGCGCATAGAGTGCGGTCTGGTGTCCGAGGACCGTATTGCTCCAGGCGCCGTAGAAGTCGTAGGTCATGACGAACAGGTAATCCATGTACTGCTCGACGCTGGTGTAATCGACATCCTCGATCTTGTCGGTGCCGGCACCGATGGCGGAGGTGAGCTGGTACTCGCGGCCGGTTTCCGCTTCGAGGCCGTCGAGCATCGCGCGCAGGTCCCGCATCAGCAGGCGGTAGGTCTCACCGTCGGTGGCCGGGTTGCCCAGGCTCGGATTGGCGCCCTGGCCGCCCGGGTATTCCCAGTCGATATCCACACCGTCGAAAAATTTCCAGGTGCGCAGAAACTCCTCCACCGAGTCGACGAAAGTCTGGCGCTTGGCGGGATCGTCGAAGAAGTAGAAGGGATCGGACAGGGTCCAGCCGCCGACGGAGGGCAGTATCTTGATATTCGGGTAGGCCCTTTTCAGCGCCATCAGCTGACCGAAGTTGCCCTTGTAGGCGGTGGCGTGGGTGTGCCCCTGCTGCGCCTTCTGCACCGCGGCGAAGGGATCGTGCAGAGCAACCTTGAAGTCTTCGCGGCCGGCGCAGGAGCGCTGCAGCGCCTGGAAGCTGCCCTCTATCTGCTTGAGGCTGTCGTTGATGCCGTCGCCGCCACAGATCGGGATAAAGCCGTACAGGATATGGGTCAGGTTGTAGGCGGGGATCTTGTCCACCGGGAAGGCGCGGCCGTAGACGCCCCACTCCACGAAGTAGGTGCCCACCACGGAGTTGCTGGTATTGGTATAGGGCTGGTTGTTTTCGCCGGCGTTGAGCTGGATCGGGTCCAGGTGGCTGCCATCGGTATCGGCAACCACTATCTCCTTGACCGCGGAGCTGCTGCAGCCGCTGCTGTCGCAGAGCGCGACCTGCAGATCGTACTTGCCGCCCCGGTCGATCTGCAGGGTCGCGGAGCCACTCTGGCTGCCGCTGCCGCTGGCGGCCTCTTCCAGTACCACCTGGCCGTTCAGCAGGTACCGTACTGTGTCGCCGTCGGCGCCGGACCACTTGGTCCAGGAGACCGGCACCTCGGCGTAGTCCCTGACGGTGATCAGGTTTTCATAGGCGGTGGCCGCGTCGTCCACTTCGATAATCGCGAAGCTGGTTTCCATCCAGTCGATTTGCGGCGCGCCGGGTGCGGCAGCGGCCGGGACACTGATCAGAGAAGAGGTACTGGCGAGACCGAGCGCGAACAGTGCGCGGCGCCAGCGGCTGGGATTTAGCCCTTTCATAGACGTTCACCTTGAGCGATTTTTATTGTTCTGGGCCAGGCTGTTCCGTACCGCTGAGCCGATGGCCCTGTTCGGTTTTTCGAGACAACTGCTTTCGATAGACCTGAATGACACCGCTGTCATCTATTTACAAAAATATGACAGCGGTGTCATTCAGTCCGCACATTAACGTCGAGAACGGGCAAAAGCCAGTTCAAAGGGTCATCATTGTCTTGAAAGTCATGTTCGAAGGGTGTTTTTTGGCATTCAATACCACAGGGTGTGAAGGTCGGCGCAGCCTGCCCGTTAACCGGGTCCGTAAAAAATGCGGCGGGGTCGCGTATTTTGGTAGGCACAAATAAATAGCGGCCGAATTCATTTCGACCGCTTCCCTCTTTGAAGCTGACTGGCTCAACTCCCGCTGTTCACCTCGCTGAAGTCATTCAGACCAGTGGCTGCCCGCTGTGGGTCTATTTACGGGTTTATCCAGTCTCCGTTACGGACCGCTTTTAATTGCTCCCCTTTTCCTTCGGGGACTGCTTTTACCCGGGCACTTCTATATTAGTGTCGAAAGCGGCCGTTACAAATACCGGAGCCCGCCCCGCAGGCGCAGATCCGTTCCGCCTGCCTAGGGAACCCTCTTTGCCTGGAGCCATTCACTCGGAAACTTGCTTCAGCGGCCGGATCAGCCCCTCCAACCCCTCGATTTTTATTTCCAGCGTCAGCGCCATCAGCTGCCCCAGCCTGCCCGCGGGAAACGTCTTCTTCGCAAACCAGAGCAGATACTCCTCCGGCAGGTCGATCAGCGCGCGCCCGGCGTACTTGCCGAACGGCATCTGGGTTCGCGCTATATCCAGCAGGTCCTGTTTTTCAAACATCGTTGCAGTTCGGCCTTTTCATTGGTTGCCCCTTCCCCGCCACCATACACTGAATCCTGTCTGTCCGTAGTACCGAGGTTCTTATGCGTATTCAAGCAATGAAACACCTGGGCCTGGCCGCCGTACTGGCCGCCGCTCTCGGCAGCCAGGGCTGTGCCAATATGAGCGATACGGACCGCCGTGTCGGTACCGGCATCGGTATCGGTGCAGTGACCGGGGCTCTTATTTCAGGCGGCCGTCCGGGAGGCACGGCGGCGGGCGCCGTGCTCGGCGGTGTCGGAGGCTGGCTCTACGACCGCGAGAAGAAAAAGCGCTATTACTACGACCGCCACGGCCGTCGCGTGTACGAGCGCTAAATACACTTGAGGGAAACGGGGGAGTCCGCGTGCGGATTCCCCCGCAATCGCCGGCGGTTACAGCAGTCTGGTCTTGGGAACCTCTGAATAACTCCATGGCCTCTCTGGCTTTCAGAGCGGTTCACAATCAAGGCGCGACTTTGCAGGAATGTCGAGACCTTTCAAAAAGTCGCAACGCAGAGTGTGAATCGCTCCGAAAGCCCCGCAGGGCGGGCCCTGAAGCATGCATCTGCGGCGTTGCAGCTCTTGCAAAGGGCCGGGCCATTCGCTGCGAGCTGCGCCTTGCATCTGCATGCTTCAGGGCCCGCAGAGAGGCTATGGAGTTATTCAGAGGTTCCCTTGATCTTGCCGCAGCGCTGGCAGCGGTATTCGGTCACCAGCCTGCCCTGCTTCACGTCAAATTTTCTCTCCGTGACCACCACCCACTTGTGGAAGCCCTCGCGGCACAGGCTGCTGCCTTTGTGTTTTTGCCAGGCAGTTTTCTTCTTGAAAGGAATCACTTCGCCCATGGTCTTTACACCACCTCTCCCGCCGCATGGCCCGAAGCCCAGGCCCACTGAAAATTGTATCCGCCGAGCCAGCCGGTCACGTCCAGTACCTCGCCGATAAAATAGAGCCCCGGCTGTGTCTTGCTCTCCATCGTGCGCGAGGAAATAAAGTCCGTGTCCACCCCGCCCAGCGTGACCTCCGCGGTGCGGTAGCCCTCGGTGCCGGCGGGCACCAGTTGCCAGGTCTGCAACCGGCGGCCTATATCCGCGAGCGCCTGTTCACCGTACTGCTTTAGCGGCCGGCTTTCGATCTTCTCCCGCCGCAGGAAAAACTGCACCAATTTTTTGCTCCAGATTTCCGCCAGCACGCTGTGCAGGTGCGGCTCCGGATTCCGCCCGCGCCGCTGCCGCAACCACTCGGCCAAATCCCGCCCCGGGGCCAGGTCGAACTCCACCGCCCGGCCCTCGCGCCAGTGGCTGGAGATCTGCAGCACCGCCGGGCCGCTGAGACCGCGATGGGTAAACAGCATCTGCTCGCCGAAGCTGCCCCCGCCGCAGCTGGCGGTCACCGCCAGGGCGCTGCCGGGCAGATCGCTCTGCTGCGCCAACTGGCGCCTGTGCAAGGTAAAGGGCACCAGGGCCGGTCGGGTGGGGACTATCTCCAGGCCGAACTGGCGCGCCACATCGTAGCCGAAGCCGGTGGCACCCATGGTCGGGATCGACAGGCCGCCGGTGGCGATCACCAGAGATTCGCAGGCCACCCTTCCCAGGCTGGTATCGACGAGAAAGCCGCTATCCAGCGCCCCTATGCCCTGAATACTGCAGCGGGTGCGTATCCGCGCTTTGGCCGCGCGGCACTCCGCCAGCAGCAGGTCGACGATATCTTTGGATTTGTTGTCGCAGAACAGCTGGCCGAGGGTCTTCTCGTGGTAGGGCACACGGTGCTTCTCCACCAGTGCGATAAAGTCCCACTGCGTGAAGCGGGCCAGGGCCGATTTGCAGAATTGCGGGTTCCGGCTGTAGAAGTTTTCCGGCGATGTGTACAGGTTGGTGAAATTGCAGCGGCCGCCGCCGGACATCAGGATCTTCTTGCCGACCTTGTTGGCGTGGTCCAGCACCAGCACGCTGCGCCCGCGCTTGCCGGCGGTGGCCGCGCACATCAGCCCGGCCGCACCGGCACCGACGATCAGCACCTCTGTTTTGTCGGGCAGCTCACTCACCGGCCACCCCCGTCAAGGCACTGTTTGATACGGCCCCAGGCGTGGGGCCAGGCGATACGCTCCTGCTCCAGGCGCAGGCGCCGGTCCCCCACCTCCCGGTAGAGGTTCTGCTCCGCGGCAGTGAGCCGCTCAAGCTGCGCCCCACTTCCGGCATTCGGGTCCCGTACACACAGATCCCGGTGGCACTCCAGAGTGTGCCTGTCCATCATCAACGACTGTATCTCCGGGTAATATGTCCGTATACGATTGAGGATCGCGAAGCCGTCGCTGTCGATATCACCCCAGTAATAACAGCGCGCCCGGTGTAGCCAGGGCAACCCGGCCAAAACGCCGACGCCGAAGCCGCGCCCGAAGACAACGGCGGATTCCGCAAGCGGTTCAAAGGCCAGAAAGGTGGCCAGGTTCTCGACGATAAAGACATTTTTGACCGGCAGATCCAGCAGGCGCAGCTGCGGCACCGGCATTTCCAGGTCTTCCAGCCCGCGCAGCCGCAACTGCAACTCCCGGTCCAGGAGGCGCAGGCGCACGCGCGGCGACGCCTTGCGCAGCCCGAGGAAGTCGGCAAAGTCGCCGCTGTACTCACGCCCATCGACGGTACCGAGCAGGGCTATCAGGAGTTTCCTGTGCCGCTCGATCCATTTGGAATCCAGCCCTTCGATGGGTAGCTGGCGCAGATAGAGATTCGAGCGCGGGTGCTCCTGCAACCACTGCAGCCCCCGCAGCAGTGCCTCGAAGTCGCCTTCGTCCATTGCCGACAGGGCGCTATAGAGCGGGGGCAACTCGGCCTGCGGCCAGAGAGAATGGATTTTCTCCCGCAGCTTGCGCACACGCTGCCAGGGCTCAAGCTGTCCGCACCAGGCCGCCACCGAATCCGCATCCGGGAACGACAGTTTCTCCGGCAGCCTCTGCCTGCCCAGCGTGCGCCAACTGCGCTCGCACCACTGTAATACTTCCGGATGCGCGGCACACTCGGGACAATCCCGCCAGCGCTGCAGCCAGTCGCGCACTGCCGCCAGTTGCTGTTGCGCGCGCGCCTCCGCCGGTACCCCCAGGTTGATCACCAGCGGCCACTGGCCGCCGCCGGCCAACCAGGTATCGCGCTGGTTGCGGAAACGTTTGTGCAGAATTTCGGTAACAACTTCGGGCGTTTTCAATGAATCTCTTTCCTGGCACTTCGCCGTGTAGGAGCCTGCTTGCAGGCGAATGGGTCCGAGAGGCACCTGGATCGTGTTCCCTGCAAGCTAGCTCACAACCGCGTAGGATGGGCAAAGGAGCGCAGCGACGTGCCCATCTTCCGCTCTAACTGGCACGAAGCCACCATGAATAGCGGGGATGCAGAAAACGCGGGAGCGATCTCTGCCTTCGCTTTACCCCACCCTATTAATCCAGTGCCGCTTCGGTTTCCTCCTGTGCCTGCTGCCGCAGACGCCCCGGCAGATTGAGCTGGCTGGACTGCTCGTCGTAGTCAATCTGCAGCGCACTGGAGCGCTGGCGGTCCTCAATGCTGACAAAGCAGGCGCCGCCGATAAAGGGTTCCAGCGTCATTACCGACTTCAGCGGCGTGGCCAGAATCATCTGGAAGCCGAAGTTGGTAAAGATATTGACCGCCAGTTCGGTAAATTCGTTGTCCGCCTTGTCGAAAGCCTCGTCCATCACCACGGCGCCGTAGCTGGGCACGCCGCCGTCGCTGCCGCCGAGCTGATAGCGCAAGGCCGCCGCCAGGCAGGTGGTGGTCAGCTTCTGGCGCTGGCCGCCGGACTTGCCGCCGCTGCCCCGGTAGACCTCCACTTCTTTGCCATCTGCGTCCCGCTCCCGGCCGACGAATTCCACCTGCAGACGCACATCCAACACCTGTTCGCGCCATCGACGCAATTCCGGCTCCTGGCCGCCCAGCTTGTCCACCAACTGGCGCAGAGCGCTGAAGCGCTCCTCCGCCGCCTCCCGGTCCAGCTCCGTTTCCAGGGAGCTGCTGAGCGCCCTGTCTATCTGCTGGCCGAACTCGGTCACGGCGGGCATGTACCTGTCCTTGACGTCTATCTCCAGGTAGGTGCCCGGGTTGAACTGGGCGTTGGCGAGACTCTCGTTGACCAGCTCCATGCGCTCGCGGATCTGCCGGCGCGCCTCCAGCAGGTAGTGCTTGAGACGGGTGAGGTTGTCGAGGCTTTGCTTCTGCAATAGAGCGAAAAAGCGCTGTTCGTAGGCGGGCAGGCCGTCGGCCTGCAGGCGGCGCAGCTTTTCGAAGAATTCGCCGGCGCAATCCAGTGCCGCCTCCAGTTCGCCGCACTCCTGGGGCCACTGCCTCTTAAACTCGACAAACTGTTTTTCTATCAGCGCTTTCAGTTCTGCGGAGCGGTCTTTCAGCCGTTCTTTTTCCCTGGAAATGGCCCGCTCCACCGAGTTCCGGATCTGGTCCAGTTTGTCCAGCGACAGCGCCCGCCCCTCGGCCGCGAAGGCCTCGTCCAGCCCCCGCTGCTGCTCGGGTGTCAGCGCCGGAGCCATGCCCGAGACTTCCTCCAATTTGCGCTGCAGACCGTCTATCTCTCTGGCAAGAGTGAGGGATTCCGCCTCCAGTTTGCGCAGCTCTTTATCCAGGGCCTCTATATTTTCCTGCAATATTTGGATCTTGCGATCCAGTTCCTGCAGGGCGCTGTTGCCGGTTTTGAGCTCCGCGATATCCTGTGTCAGGGCCTGGATGCGGTCCAGCAGAGGGCCTATATCGATTTCGTCGAAACGGCAGTTGACCAGCACCGTGCTCGCCTGCAGGTGTTGCTGGCGGTCCGCCTGCCGCTGTTCCATTTCCTTGAGCCGGGATTGCAAATCGGCGATGGCCTCGCCCAGCTCCTGCGCCTCCCTGCGAAACAGCGCCAGTTTTTCCCGGTTATCGAACCCCAGCACCCAGTTGCGGCGGTCGTTGATCGCGCGGCGGTCGTCCTTCTCGTGGCGGCTGCGGTTGTGACGTATCTGCCCCTCGCGGGTAATCGCGCGGGATTCCGCACGGAAGGCGCGCAGGCTGTCGACACAGACATAGTCGAAGCGCTTGCGCAGCTCCGCCCCCAGCCATTCACCGTAGATACAGGGTTTGATATCAAGTTTCTCGACAACCGAATCGGCACCGATATAGTCGCGCTTTTCGGCGGCTGGCTCGGCGACCCGGTAATAGACCAAGCGCTGGCCGGGAAAGGTGTTTTCGTTGACGTAATCGGAAACGGCGCGGTAATTGCGCTCTTCCACCAGTATGGACAGCGCAAAGCCGTGCAGCAGGCGCTCTATGGCGCCGCGCCAGGGAGCCTCGCTCTCCTTGACTTGCAGCAGCTCACCCACGAAGGGCAGCTCGGATTCCGACAGGCCGAGGGCCGCCGCCATCTCATCGCGGAGCTGCAGCATGCGCCCGGGGATATTCGACGGCTGCCGCTCCAGGGCCTTCACCTCGCCGACCACCTCCGCCAGCGCCTCGCCCTTTTCCTTGACCTCGTCGCGCAGCGCATCGCGCTTGTGCAGGTAGTCGGCCTGCTCCTGCTGCCAGTTGTCCACCAGGGACTGCGCCCTGCCCGCCAGTTCGGCGAACCCCTGCGGGGAATCGGAGAAGGCCCAGCCCAACTGTTTGCACGCAGCCCGGACCTGGGCCAGTTTCTCTTCGCACTGTCCGCGGCGCTTTTCGCAGTCGCGCAGCTCCTGTTCGAGCTGTACTATCTGGTCGCCGCCGAGCGCGCTGTGGCGCTGGCGCAACTGGCGCAGCTCGGTGCTCTTGTTGTCCCGCAGCGATTCCTGCTGGGAGATACGCCCAGCCAGAGACTGCCGGGCTATGTCCTTTTCCGCAATGGCCTGCTGCAGCAGCTCTTTGCGGCACCGATCCGTGTAGCCATCCAGTCCCGCAAGCAACTCCTCGCGCCGGGCAATTTCGCCTGTTACCGATTCCCTTTCCCCGTGGGCGTCCTGCGCCGGCAGCAGGGTCTCCACCTGCAGGCGCGCGGTGACCACCTGCTGATGGGTGGAGTCCAACTCGCCGAACTCCCGCACCAGGTCCTCGGCCACATCGAAGGTCTGCGGCCGGTCGAGCATAAATTCGCGCAGGAAGGTGTTGAGGTCTCCCAGGCTCTTGGCGGACTGGGTTTTCTGCAACAGCTTCAGCGCCTCCTCCTTTTCTATGCCCACCAGGTGGCGGAAGCGCTCGCTGTAGGCCTTGAAGGTGGGCGGGTGTACATCCCCTTCCAGCTTCTGCTTCAGCCTGCGTCTGTCCAGCTCGAACCCGGACAGTTCCCTGTCGATATCGAAGCGGCGCTCGGCAATGATGAAATGCTCGGAGAGATCGTCCGTGGCAGTGCCGTTGCCCTTGATCCAGAAGAGGCGCACCAGGGTGACGATGCGCCCCTCGGCATTGGCGAACTCCAGCCCCAGGGCGGACCAGGTGGTGTGCGGCCGCAGATAGCGGGTGGCGATCTCGCCGGTATCCGCCTCCGACTGATCCGCCCAGGCGCCGCGCACATAGGAGACGGTGTTGCGGTCCTGGCGGTTGCGCTCCCCTTCCTGGGCGGCCACGTTGAACTTGGCCCACCGTGGGGGAATCAGCACCGCGGCGATGGCATCGAGGAGGGTGGATTTTCCGGAACCGGATTTGCCGGTAAACAGGTAGCCCTGTTCGGCGATATGAATGGTGTGCAGCTCGGAGAAGGTGCCCCAATTGTAGACCTGCAGGCGGCGCATGCGGAATTGTTCGCGGCGCTGCTGCTCGAGGACGCTCTCTGAAAAAAGCTCCTGGAATCTCATCGGGCCTCCACCTCCGCCTGTGCCGGAATCAGCCGCCGGTACTGCTCCGCCAGGCTGCGGACCTCCTCGGCGGAAAACAGCAGACGCAGGGTTGGAGAGATTTCGAAACGGTCTTCGCTGGCGCGCAGCTTGCGCAATACGCTTTTCTGTTTCATTTTTTCAATGGCGCTGTTGACCCGCTTCAGATAGCCGGCCCTGTCGGTATTAGCCGCCTTTTCGTAGAGCGCGAGCTGTTCGTGGATCTCCACCGTATCGACGCTGGCGCGTTCGCCGCGCACTTCCGCCTCCATCAGTTTCTGGCGCAAGAACAGCAGTAACACCGTTTCCACAAAAGTCAGCGCGCTCTTGGAAAGCAGTATCGGCGTGTCCAGCTCGCCGGTATCCGCCTGCCGGGTGAAGGCCACGCCGGCGTCGGCATCCAGCACCAGTTCCAGAAACAGATCCGACAGCCGCGAGCGCATCTGCACCTCGTAGCGCAATAGCGCCGGCCACAGTTTGGGGTGCTGCTGGCTGTCGAGATAGGGACCGGCGAGCAACCGCACCAGTACCTGCCGCGCCTCCAGGGGCAGCTCCCCGGTGTCACCCGGATACAGCCCCTGACGCTCTTCCGCCGTCTGCTCCGCTGGTTGGGTTTGCTCTTCAGGCCAACTCACGTGTACTTTTCTCCCGGGTGAAATAGATTCTCGGCGCCTGGGCGCGGCGCCTTTTGCCGTCGCGGCCGTTCCAGCTGACGCTGTCCCGCTCCGCCGTGACATGCCCCTCCCTGACCGCCAGCGCGATATAGCCGATCACGCTGCCGAGACCCTGCTCGGCGGGAAAATGGCGCAGCAGGTCGGCCAGCGTTACCTGGGACTGTGTCCGCAGCAGGGTGCGGATATTGGATCTGAGGGTGCGGAAATCGATTTCCGATTCGCTCACCAGCGCTTCCACCATCTCCAGAGAGATATCCGCGGCACCCGCGCTGCTGATGCGGCCATCCACCCGGTCCCGGCTGGGGTCGTGCAGGCGCCAGCGGGACAGGGAGTCCAGTTTGGCGCGGGACTGGTAGAGTTGGATACCGACCGGGTCCGACGGCTTGAGGTAGTCCCTCGCCTCCAGGGCCGACTTCTGCGCGTCTTTCAGCAGGCGCTTCAGGTGGCGCTGTTCCAGGTATTCCTGGCTCTGCACGAAATTGTTGAGACTGCGGGCAAAGTTGGTCAGCACCTCGTTGACCGCGCCGCTGCGTTCCAGCAGCGTATTGGTCAGACGCAGCAGAAACCTGCGCTCCCGGCGGTTGAGCTTATCGGCGAAGGGGCGCGAGAGGATCTGTTCCAGCGCCTGCTCCAAAGCCAGCGCCTGGTCCGGGTTGTTGAGCAGCTGCCAGAAGGCGTTGAAGGTACGCCCCGCCTCGCTTTCACTGATCACGTCGATGCCGGCAAAGAGTTTTTCCAGCACCTCGCCGCGACCGCCCTCGTGTTCCACTATCTGCTCGCGCAGCTGGCGGTTCAGTTCGGCAAAGTCGTCGCGCACCTGACGGAAATCGTTGGCCAGTTCGTCGGTGAGTGTCACCACCTCCCGCGCCCGCTCCAGCGCACGCGCCTCGTCCAGCACCTCCAGTTTGCCGCGCTGGATCTGTTCTATCTGCGCATCGATGCGGTCGCGCTCTGCCTGCAGCTTCTCTATACGGGAGGCGGGATTGGGGTCCGTTTGTTCGGCGAGGGTCACCAGTTGCTGTATCACACCGGCGAGGCGGCTCTCGGTAGCGGCGGAGCGTTTGTCGGCCAGGCTTTCCGCAAAACGGATGGCCTGCAGCGCGGGGGCAGTGAGTTCGTACTCCTCCTCGCTGGCATCGGCGGGAAAACGGCGCTCCAGGTAGCCGGCGGCAAGCCAGTCGGCAATATAGGCCTGGGCACTTTGCGGCAGCTCGAAGCCGCGCGCGCGCAACAGTTCCAGATCGCGCTCGATACGCTCGATAAAAATGGAGGCCGGCAGGCTGCGCTGCTGCTCCGCCAGGTGGGCGTGCAGCAGGCCGAGAATCACCGCCGCGTGCTGGGCGCGGAGCAGCCGCCAGACCGGCTTTTCGGTCAGTTGACGATAGCTGTCAACCCGGGCGAGACCTTTCACCGGGTTGCCACTAGGCCCGCGGCAATGTCACGCCACGCTGGCCCTGGTACTTGCCGCCGCGGTCCGCGTAGGACACATCGCAGACCTCGTCGGACTCGAAGAACAGCATCTGCGCCACACCCTCGTGGGCGTAGATCTTCGCCGGCAGGTTGGTGGTGTTGGAGAATTCCAGGGTCACATGCCCCTCCCACTCCGGCTCCAGCGGCGTCACGTTGACGATAATGCCACAGCGGGCGTAGGTGGACTTGCCCAGGCAGATGGTCAGCACCGAGCGCGGGATGCGGAAGTACTCGACGGTGCGCGCCAGGGCGAAGGAGTTGGGCGGGATGATACAGGAATCCCCCTCCACATCGACGAAGCTGTTTTCGTCGAAGGTCTTCGGATCCACGGTGGCGGAGTGCACATTGGTGAAGATCTTGAACTCGCCGGCGCAGCGCACGTCGTAGCCGTAGCTGGAGGTGCCGTAGGAGATCAGCCGCTCGCCGCTGCCGTTCTGGCGCACCTGGGCCGGCTCGAACGGCTCGATCATGCCGTGCTGCTCGGCCATACGGCGAATCCACTTGTCGGACTTGATACTCACTCCGCCCCCTCGCTTCTCGTGTTTCTGCTGGTCTGCTCTTTTTGTCCCGTTGTCCCGGTCGACAACGAGGCCGAATCATAGCCCTTTTGCGCTGTGCAAAAAAGTGCCAATCGCGCCACTGGCCCCTTGTTGCCCTGAATAAACTACTGTATAAATCACCAGTAAAAGCTGTACGAATATACAGTCGCCACCTCGAAGGGGCGGCCACGGGGCTGAAGAAGAGGGCCGAAAACGTGAGCAACGCCGAAAACCTATTGCAAAACAACCACTTAGCCGATCACTCCAAGCAGCAGCGGCTGAGCCAGCTGCTCGCCAGGCCGGATATCTGGCAGGCCGCCAATGAACACAGGCGCCGGCGCGGTGGCATAGCCAGCGGCCATGCGGCGCTGGACGCCCTGCTCGCCGGCCGCGGCTGGCCCCGCGGCGCCACCACTGAGCTGCTGGTCGACCGCTCCGGCATCGGCGAGATGTCCCTGCTGCTGCCGGCCCTGGCGGAACTCACCCGGCGGGAGCAGATGGTGGTGCTGGTCAACCCGCCCCATATCCCCTACGCGCCGGCGCTGGCCACCGCCGGCGTGCGCCTGGAGAAGCTGCTGATACTGCACCCCCGCGGGCAGAAAGACGAACTCTGGGCCATAGAGCAGTCCCTGCAATCCGGCTGCTGCGGCGCCCTGCTCAACTGGCAGGGCCGCCAGTCACCGGCAGACAAGGACCTGCGCCGCCTGCAGCTCGCCGCCCGCGAGGGCGACTGCCTGCACTTTCACTTCCGCCCCCAGTCCGCAGCCGCCAGCCCCTCCCCGGCCAGCCTGCGCCTGCAGCTCGCCAGCGACGGCGAACAGCTGGCGGTACAGCTGCTGAAGCAACTGGGCGGCCACTCCGGCCAGCGCCTGCACCTGTCCCGCAGCGCCGACCTGACCCGCCGCGACCGCCCGCTGCACTGACACGCCCTTGTAGAAGCGGCCCACGGCCGCGATCGATTCGCCCGAATGGCGATCTGCAACAGGCAAAAACGGAAACCAACCATGCTCTGGCTCTGCATCCAATTCCCCAAACTCCCGCTGGAAGTGCTCACCCGCGCCCAGCGCGACGGCGCCCAAACCGCCCCCCGGGCCGTGGTGGAACAGCAACTGATCGTAGACGTCAACCGCCCCGCCGCCGAGCGCGGCGTGGAGACCGGCCTCACCATCGCCACCGCCTGCGCCCTCTGCGCGGACCTGCAACTGCTGCAGCGGGACACCCAGCGGGAGGAGCAACAGCTGCAGCAGCTGGCCCAGTGGGGCTACAGCTTCACCCCGGTGGTCTCCCCCCAGGCCGCCGGCGCCATCGACGCCGGCGACGACCGCTTCGCCTGCCTCTACCTGGAGCTCTCCGGTTGCCTCAAGGCCAGCGGCGGCCTCAAACCCCTGCTGCAACAGCTTGTGCGCGAACTGCGCCAGATGCATATCAGCTGTTTTATGGGCCTCGGTCACAGCCCCAGCGCCGCGCGCCTGCTCAGCCAGCTGCCGGAACACCGCCAGTGGCTGGCGGAAACCCAGGCACCACCCGGCCCGCAGCAGTGGAAACAGTGGATCAGCTTCTGCCCGAGCAAGCTGCTCGACTGCGACAACAAGACCATCGCCAAGCTCTACGCCTGCGGTATCAAGCGGGTCAGCCAACTGCTGGCGATTCCGCTGTCGGAAGTGGGCAGCCGCTTCGGCCGCGGCTTCGTCGACTACCTGGCGCGCCTGGGCGGCACCCGCCACGACCCGGTGCCCAGCTACCAGCCGCCGCCGGAATTCCACAGCGAGCTCTTCTTCCCCAGCCCGCTGGACAACAGCGAACAACTGCTGTTTCCCGCCGGCCGCCTGGTGCGCGAACTCTGCCAGCAGCTGCAGCGCCGCCAGCTGTACAGCCACCAGCTGCGCTGGAAACTGGATTTCGGCCAACAGGGCTGCAAGGTCTTCAGCGTGGAAGTCTCGCGCCCATTGCTGGACCCGCAGCGGCTGATCGCACTGACCAAGCTGCAGCTGGAGAGGATCCAACTGGAACAGCCGATACAGGCCCTGAACCTGACCTGCGACCAGCTGCTGCCGCTGGAGCAGAACAAGCTCGACGACGACCTGTTCGGCGGGGAGACCCGGCTACAGCGCAGCCACCAGTTGCTGGACAAACTCAAAGCCCGCCTCGGCCACCAGGCCCTGTCCGGCGTCACCCTGAAGGAGAGCTACCTGCCGGAACAGGCCTGGGCCAGCGCCGACACACTGGTGCTGCAGAGCGATCGCGGCAGTAAGGGCCACCAGCTGCAGCCGGTCAATGCCCCCCGCCCCACCTGGCTGCTGGCGCGGCCCGACAGACTGCAGAGCCGCGAGCACAAACTCTTCTACCGCGGCGAAATCAAACTGCTGCAGGGCCCCGAGCGCATCGACGGCTACTGGTGGCAACACGGCCGCCACGGACGGGACTACTACATAGCACGGGGAGAGGAAGGTGGCCTCTATTGGGTGTTTCAGGATCTGACCTCGGAGGAGTGGTATCTACACGGAGTCTATGCCTGATACTGCGCCGCGAGGAAATAGCCCTCCGCGAGAATAACCTGACATCACACGAGTGACGCACCTGTGCAGTACGCCGAACTCTTCTGCCAAAGTAATTTCTCCTTCCTGCAGGGCGCCTCACACCCGCAGGAGCTGATCCAGACGGCACATCAACTGGGTTACAGTGCCCTGGCCATCACCGACGAGTGCTCCCTGTCCGGCGTGGTCCGCGCCTATAAAGAACTGGAGAAACTGAAAGCGGAGGGCAGCCAGCTCAAGCTGATCTGCGGCAGCTTCTTCCGCCTGCAGGAAGGCGGGCAACTGGTCCTGCTGGCCCCCAACATGTCCGCCTACAGCGAACTCTGCCAACTGATCTCCACCTCGCGGCTGCGCGCGGAAAAGGGCCAGTACCAGACTTATCGCAAAGACCTGCTGCAACTGTGCCGGGAGAGTATCGCCCTCTGGCTGCCCTGCCAGTCCCCACTGAATATACCCGGGGAACTGAAGCAGCACTTCAACGGCCGCCTGTATATCGCTTTCAGCAACCATCTGCTGCCGCAGCAAAGCCTCCGCTGCAGCGAACTGATGGAATTCGCCAGGCGGGAGGAATTGCCTCTGGCCGCCACCGGCGCGGTGCTGATGCACTGCCGCAGCCGCAAGCCGCTGCAGGACGTGCTCAATGCCAGCTATCACAACTGCACCCTGGAGCAGCTGGGCTACCGCATAGAACAGAACGCCGAGCGCTATCTGCGCAGCCTCGACGACATCAAAACCCTGTACCCCAGACAGGCGATAGAAAACACCGTCAAAATCGCCGAGTGCTGCCACTTCAGCCTCAGCGAACTGCGCTACCAGTACCCATCGGAAGTGCTCCCGGCCAACAGACAGGCCAGCGACTACCTGCGCGAACTGGTGGAAGCCGGCAGGAAAAAGCGCTGGCCCCAAGGCCCCTCAAAAAAGATCGCCGACCAGATAGAAAAGGAGCTGGCCCTGATCGCCGAGCTGCAATACGAGCACTATTTCCTGACCATCTACGACATAGTCCAGTACGCCCGCAGCCGGCATATCCTCTACCAGGGCCGCGGCTCCGCCGCCAACTCGGTGGTCTGCTACTGCCTGTTTATCACCGAGATAGACCCGCACAAGATAGGCCTGCTGTTCGAGCGCTTTATCTCCCGCGAGCGCAACGAGCCGCCGGATATCGATGTGGACTTCGAGCACGAGCGGCGCGAGGAGATCATCCAGTACATCTACGGCAAATACGGCCGCCACCGCGCCGGCCTCGCCGCGACCAAAATCACCTACCGCTTCAAGAGCGCCCTGCGCGATATCGGCAAGGCCCTGGGGCTCAGCGCCGCCACCATAGAGCAGCTGATCGCGGAGCGCGCCTGGTGGGACAAGATGGAAGACTTCCCCCGGCAGATGCAGAAGGTCGGCATAGACCCGCACAGCGCCACCGGCAAGGCCCTGCCGCAGCTGCTGCAACAGATCCACGGTTTCCCCCGCCACCTGTCCCAGCATGTGGGTGGCTTCGTGATTACCGAGCAACCGTTGCACACGCTGGTGCCGGTCGAAAACGCGGCCATGGAGGACCGCACCATAGTGCAGTGGGACAAGGAGGATATAGAAGACCTGAAGCTGATGAAGGTGGATATCCTCGCGCTGGGCATGCTCACCGCGCTGCGGAAATCCCTGAACTATATCGCTCTCTACGGCCCCAAACTGCGGCTGCAGGACATCCCCCCGGAGGACAAAGCCACCTACGAGATGATCTGCCGGGCGGATACCGTCGGCGTCTTCCAGATAGAGTCCCGCGCACAGATGAGTATGCTGCCCAGGCTGCAGCCGCGCAGCTTCTACGAACTCACTATCGAAATCGCGATAGTCCGCCCCGGCCCCATCGAGGGCGGCATGGTGCACCCCTATCTGAGGCGCAAACAGGGACTGGAACCGGTCACCTACCCCCACGAAAACCTGCGCCCTGTACTGGAGCGCACCAAGGGCGTGCCGATATTCCAGGAACAGGTGATCCAGCTGTCGATGGTCGCCGCCGGCTTCAGCGGTGGCGAGGCCGACGAACTGCGCCGGGCCATGGCCAGTTGGGGTAAGAACGGCGACCTGTACAGGTTCAAGGACAAGCTGATCCGGGGCATGCTGGCCAACGGCTACGAGGCCGAGTTCGCCGAACAGCTCTTCAAGCAGATGAAAGGCTTCGGTTCCTACGGCTTCCCGGAATCCCACTCCGCCAGCTTCGCGCTGCTGGCCTACTTCTCCGCCTGGATAAAACGCCACCACCCGGCGGCTTTTTACTGCGGCCTGCTCAACAGCCAACCCATGGGCTTCTACGCCCCCGCCCAACTGGTCTACGACGCCCAGCGCCACAACGTAAAAGTATTGCCGATAGACGTTTTATATAGTCACTGGCACCACAGCCTGGAATTCCAGCCCCTGCCGACCTCGCAGGCCCCAACAATCGGCACCCCGATGCTGCGCCTCGGCATGCGCCTGATCAAAGGTCTGGACGAACAGACTGCAACTGCCATCGTCACCCAGAGAGAAAAACACCCCTTCACCTCCCTGCTCCAGTTCCGCCAATTGACTCAGTTGCCCAGGGACCAGGCCGCCGCCCTGGCCAGCGCCAACGCCTTCAAAAGCCTAGCCGAAAACCGCTACCTGGATACCTGGCTGTCCCTGGGCGAAGAGATGGAAAACACCACCGGCCACAGCCCCGGCAACTCCATCGAGGACAACACCTACAGCGACTACTCCAGCACGGGCCTGACCCTGCGCGAACACCCCATAGCCCTGCTGCGCCGGCGAAACCGCTTCCGCAAACACAGCACAGCGCAGGCGCTGGCCGGCTGCCGGAACGGCCAGCGGGCCACCATTATCGGCCTGGTCACCTGTCGCCAGAGGCCCGGCAGTGCTTCCGGGGTGATGTTTCTGACACTGGAAGATGAAACCGGTGTGATCAATGTGGTGCTGTGGGAGAAGGTACAGCAGCGCTACCGGGCGGAGATCAAGCGGGGCAATATTCTGGAAATCAGGGGGCGGCTGCAGATCAACGATGAAGGCAAGGCAAGCAGCTGCTCGGTGGTGCATCTGGTAGGGGAGAGAATCCGCTGCCTGGAGTGGGCGGAAATCCAGGCGGTGAGAAGCTTCCACTGACAAACCCCCAGCACACAGGGCCATACGCCGCCCCTCGCAATCCACCCCGCCAGCGCAATATACTTGCCTAAAGTGCCCCAGGAGGCCCCCATGCCCAATAGCGAAAACCGCAATCGAGATCCCAAGCTTGCGCGGATCGTGCAGCGGCTGGCAGCGCAGGAGAACCTGGCCGCCGCCTGGATCTATGGCTCAAGGGCCAGGGGAAGCCAACGCCCGGACAGCGACTACGATATCGCCATAGCCCTGAACAATTTCGACCAGCCCTACGCCAAACGGCGCCTGGCCCCAGAACTGCTCGGCATGGATCTGAGCGCCGAGCTCGAGCACCCGGTACAAGTCGTGGATATCAATCTGGTGCCCATCCCCCTGGCTATCGGCATTCTCGACGACGGCACTCCCCTACTGGTCCGGGATGAACTGCGCTACTGCCGGGAAATCAATCGCATCCACGGGCTCTGGGCTGACCACCTCTGGTATCGCGAACAACTGCACAAGGAACACGGCTCGTGAATTACACCGCCTATTGCACCGCACTGACCGAGCAGGTCTCTGTCCACCAGCAATTGCTCGACCAAATTGGCGCAAAACAGGAGCTCGGATTGCTCGAACGCAGCGCCGCCGAGCGCAGCCTGCAAATACTGGCGGAAGCGGTTATCGGTCTATCCAAACATGCCAATAGAAAGCTCGGGCTGCCGGAACGCAGCGATGCCGCCAGCAGCGCAACACAGCTGCTTGAGCAATCCCCCTGCCCGGGAATCACCAAAGACGAGATACGCGGCGCCATCGGAATGCGCAACGCCATAGTGCACGACTACCTGAATCTGGACTGGGCGCTGATTGAGCGGGTTATTCGCACCAGACAATACGTCAAACTAGGCGAGTTTGTCGGACACTACTGCAAGCTGATGTGTTCGAGTCAATAATCTCCATTTAAGGGAAAATCAGGGGTTACTTGCCGGGACTTTCTCTCTTATCGAAAAAAGTAACACCGTCCAAGCCCTCGAAATGGTCATCCGCAGTGACCAACTCCGAC
Organism: Microbulbifer sp. ABF4_143; assembly: GCF_056160225.1. NCBI lineage: Bacteria > Pseudomonadati > Pseudomonadota > Gammaproteobacteria > Cellvibrionales > Microbulbiferaceae > Microbulbifer > Microbulbifer sp. ABF4_143. The sequence goes on along the minus strand of NZ_JBSWWT010000003.1, from coordinate 887 downwards.
TGATGCCGGCGCGCGGAGGCATAAATAATCGCATCGGCAAACGACAAACGGTACTGAAGAGCCGCATCCGCTGCCAGCAGAGCAATGTTACTGTCCAGCGGAATCACCCTGGCCTGCTCCGTCCAGGCTACCGCCTCCAGCGCCACGGCTTCCCCGCGCTCCCGTTTAACCCACTTATACAGCTCGAACTGAATAGATGTAGGTACCAGCAGCCGTTCCGTATCGGCGAGCCAGGGCCTGAAGTCCTCCGCCAGAGCACCATCGGTCAGCCACTCACGGTGTTTGTCAACAAAGTTGTCGCATCCACTGATCAAGCGGCCTTGGATTTGCACTCCGCAGTAGCCTGATTTTCCTTAGGCGGGTTGAGCCATACTTCGCCAACCTGGTTCCAATTCCGGGTTTCGCGCGCCCAGCGCTCTGGTGTGCGCTGCCGGGCCTCCTCGTACACAGCCTGCCGCTGCTGTAGCACTGATACCTCTTCGCCACTGTGACGTTGGTTCGGTGTCACATAGCGGATGGAGCTGTGCCGGTGACCGCTGTTGTACCACTGCACGAAGCCATGTACCCACTTCCTGGCAGCCTCGATGCTGTCAAACGGCTTGCTCGGGTAGCTCGGACCGTATTTCATGGTGCGGAACAGGCTCTCCGAGTAGGGGTTGTCATCACTCACCGAGGGCCGGCTGAACGATGGCACCACACCGAGCTTCTGCAAGGTGGCCAGCATGGTGGCGCCTTTCATCGGTCCACCATTGTCCGAGTGCAGTACCAACCCGCGTTCAAGGATGCCCTCCGCCAAGCAGGCCTTGCGGATCAAGGTGCTGGCGTGATCGGCTGATTCCTCTGTATGCACTTCCCACCCAACGATCTTGCGGCTGAAGACATCGAGG